>JAQUDG010000115.1 GCA_028685815.1 Desulfuromonas sp. | reverse complement strand
ACACATCGCCGCCGGAGACACCGTCTCCCGGAACAGCACCGCCGGCACCCCCGCCCCCGCCGGAGGGAACGACGCTCGGCAACCCGGCTACGGGTGACACAGTCAGCGTGAGTTTGTTCGTCTGCGAATTGAGCGGTAAGCTGCCCACATCAAGGTGCCCGGTACTGACTAAAAAACGCTTCAAAGTCAGTTCGGCGCCGGCTCCAAATTATGTCTACGGCATGGCGCCGCTAAGTACATTTTTTTGACCTCAGCAGAATCGGTGCGACGCAGATCCCAAGTTTCGAGAGCATCGCCAATAGTTTTTGCATGTATGGTAGGCACATCGCGATTTAGCAAACCGGCGCGCTCAAGTTCTCCAAGAATTGCAAAAATCCCTCCGGCTCGATGAACGTCCTCGATATGGTAATGTTGCACGGCCGGCGCTACCTTGCACAAGTTGGGGGTCTGATGGGACAGCTCGTTGATGTTCTGCATAGTAAAATCAACTTCAGCTTCATGTGCAATGGCCAGCAGATGTAAAACGGTGTTGGTCGAGCCTCCCATGGCAATATCGAGACGCATGGCATTCTCAAAGGCACCAAAGGTGGCAATCGAACGCGGCAGAACGGAAGCATCATCCTGCTCATACCAACGTTTGGCCAAGGTAACTATATCCGCCCCAGCCTGTAGAAAAAGTTTTTTACGCTCGACGTGTGTCGCCAGCAAGGTTCCATTACCCGGGAAACTCATCCCCAGCGCTTCAGTCAGACAGTTCATGGAGTTAGCCGTAAACATTCCGGAACATGAGCCACAGGTAGGACACGAATGCTTCTCGTACTGTTCAACCTCGGCATCGGTTACACCGGCATCAGCTGCGGCAACCATGGCATCAACCAAGTCAAGAGCCGCCTCTTTTCCACCGATACTTGCATGCCCAGCTTCCATAGGGCCTCCGGTTACAAATATCGTAGGAATATTTAGGCGCATGGAAGCCATGAGCATCCCCGGGGTAACCTTGTCACAGTTTGAGATACACACCATGGCATCAACGCAGTGAGCATTTACCATATACTCCACGGTATCGGCTATCAGTTCACGCGAAGGGAGACTGTAAAGCATGCCTCCATGCCCCATGGCAATTCCGTCACATATAGCCATGGTATTAAATTCTTTTGCAATACCACCGTGTTTCTCAATCTGCGCGCCAACGAGCTGACCTAAGTCTTTTAAATGAACATGCCCCGGAACAAACTGGGTAAACGAGTTGACCACTGCCACTACCGGTTTACCGAAATCACCCTTCTCTACCCCGGTCGCCTGCCACAGCGCTCTGGCTCCGGCCATATTTCGTCCTGATACTGATGTCGCTGATCGATATTTACCCATCTTCGTCCTCACAATTAACAATTAAAGTCAAATCTGAATTCCTACTTTTTTATTAACTGAACGAGTTGTTTCGTCTCTCTTTCACGAAAACCAAGATCATAAAGTAGAATCGCTCGCGGTTTGAGCGTAAAAGACAATTATTTGGTGATACAAAAACAGCGATATAGTACAAAAAGGGTTTGGGAACCCCCAAACCCTTTTTGTATGCTGGTTTAGCATTAAATATAACAGGCTACTGATCTCTGACCTGAGTCAAAATCTGCTTCATTTCATCTTTACCTGCAAGTTTGAGTTTCTGGATTTTTTTGCGTTCCAACTCTTCCTGAACGGACAAATAAGCACTGTCATCATAGCTGCGCAACTGTTTTTCAAACAACCGGTGTTGTTCGTAAAGCATCCGGAAATGAGGACTTTCTGCTGTCAACTGAGCTATTTCATCGTTGCTCATATCCATCTATACACCTCCTACGTTAGAGTAACCCAAACAAGCATTTACGCATGCTTTTACAGTACCCAAGTGTCTGGCAAATTGTCAACTATGTAGATTCCGGAGGTATGATATTTATATATGATCTAATTTTAGCTAGTGTAGTGCAGTTGTGTGGCCGCGCTGCAGTTCGGCGTCTGATGCGCGCACGTACACAGCCTGAATATTGTTCACCTTTGCTGTCTGGACGCTTGCGGGCCAATGGGCGCATAGCAACGCCGCGCCAGCGGCGGAGGGATATTGCGTAGCCGGACCAGAAAAACATAGGTTCACATGGCACGCTTGGCTAAACAGTTCTCGATACAACTCCCCCCCATATCCAATCAAAACAGCAGGTTCTGTTTCATCGTATGGGGAGCTGTGGGAGTTTATAAGATCACATACCTGCGCGGGTGGCAAAACAAACATCTGATCGATTTTTGGACCTTCAGTGTCCCACTGCAGGCGCGCTCCATAGAGTTCACGTTTACGCGCATCGAGCAAACAATACTGCAAACATGGTGAGGGACCATGCATAAATCCCATAACCAGAAGCGATGACACCTGATACACGGGAAGAGATAAACCTATTGCCAGCCCCTGCACCGTTGCCAAGCCTACCCGCAGACCGGTGAACGAACCAGGCCCATTCACAACACATAGCCCCGTCAGATCTTGCAGCGCATACCCGCACTCATGCAGCAACATGCGTGCATAACGTAAGATGTAATCAGAGTGAGGCCGATGTTTCACATCGAGGCGAAATTCGGCGAGAACTGCCGCATCACGCACCAAAGCCACACTGCCACACGGCGTTGATGTATCAAAACTCAATATTAATTGTTGCATCTGCCCTCGTTGCCCGTTTGTATGTGCCGAATAGTGCTGCCGAATTGCTATATCCAGTTACCGCAGAAACAGCCTGGATAAATCGTTATAGAACGCCAGTAACATGAGCAAAAGCAACAATCCAAGTCCAACCTGCTGTGCCATCTCCCGGGTCCTTAAGGAGAGCGGGCGGCGGAAGATAAGTTCGAAGAGAAAAAATATCAGATGACCCCCATCGAGCACCGGCACTGGCAACAAATTCAGTATGCCTAGCTGGATGCTGATAAAAGCCAATACCGTCAAAATCGTGCTTAGATCCGTCTGAGCAGCCTGCCCAGCGATCTGCATCACCATAATCGGACCACCGATATTATCAGTTGCTACATTTCCGGCAACCATCTTACGAATAAATGTCACCGTCAAGGAGACCAACTCCTTGGTACGCTCATAACCGGCTTGAATCGACCCAAGCAGAGTATATTCTTGCTGAATACTTCGGTGCTGCGGGGTGATGCCGACCAGCCAAACCTCGCGCTGTTGGTCACGCTCGGGCTTGATAGAGTAAGAGAGGTAAGCACCCTGACGATCAACGACAAATAGCGTCTCAGCTCCACCTAAACTCTGGATGGCGTAGTGTAGATCGTACCAAGACCTGATCTTTTCTTTCCCGATACTGACAATAGTGTCCCCTTGCTGCAAACCGGCTGCTTGCGCGGGCAATCCAGGGCTAAGTGTGCCTACAATCGGAGCCTGGCGAGGCAATATCCCAAGCGACTGCAACCCTTCGAGGTTGTTGCTAGCAGCGTCAATCCTCAGATACAGCGTTTCACTCCCCCGCACAGTTTTGAACACCAGTTCATCGCCAGCAGCTGGGATAAGGGCTTTATTGGTATCATTCCAACTTGAAACTCGTTGTGTATTTAAGGCCAAAATACAGTCATCAACTGCGAAACCAGCCTTAGAAGCTGCCGACCCTTCAATCACATAACCGACACATGGGGACTCCTCCAGATACGCGGGAATACTCACCCCAATAAAGTAAGCCCATGGCAGAAGAACCAACGGCAGGAGGAGATTCATCAGCGGTCCGGCGGCTACTATAGCCATTCTACGCCCGACAGATTTATGGGCAAAGCTGCGCTGGCGGTCCTGTGGGTCAAGCTCAATGCTCTCGCCATCCTCTCCGGTTCCCTCGCCAAGCATTTGCACATATCCGCCTAGGGGGATAAGGCTAATCTGATATTCGGTTTCTCCCCAGGTGCGCCCGATGATTTTCGGCCCGAAACCTAAAGAAAAGCGCAGAACTTTGACTCCGACAAATTTAGCTACAGCAAAATGTCCAAGTTCATGTACAAACACCAAAACACCCAACATCAGGATGCCGGCAAACAGCGTAATCATCTATACACCCCGCTTATGTGCTAAAGTTTGAGTCAGGATTCTGGCTTTTTCTCGCGCCTGTGAATCAAGATACAGGATGTCATCTAAGTCATGGACAGGCTGATGCCCTAAACTATCAAGTACATCTTGAATAAGCTTGGGAATATCCATAAACCCAATGTGTTCGCGTAGAAAGGCAGCAACTGCGATTTCGTTGGCGGCGTTCATCACCACTGGCGCGCCACCACCTGCATGCATGGCCTGATAAGCCAGATACAGACACGGGAAACGTTCATTATCTGGGAGGTGAAACGTAAGCGCGGATAATTTACATAGATCTAGAGGCTCAAGATTGAGGCTCAGGCGTTCAGGCCAGGCTAGCGCATAGGCTATCGGAGTCTTCATATCCGGCACTCCGAGCTGCGCCATGACCGCCCCATCTACGTACTCGACCATCGAATGCACAATGCTCTGTGGGTGGATATGCACATCGATAGACTCCATTGGGAGATCAAACAGCCAAGCCGCTTCGATCACTTCAAGCCCCTTATTCATCATAGTGGCCGAATCAATACTTATCTTGCGCCCCATATCCCAGTTGGGGTGCGCCAGAGCTTGTTGTGGCGTCGCTCGCTTGAGTTGTTCTGAACTGCAGTGCCACAACGACCCCCCAGAGGCGGTGAGGATAATCCGACGAATATCTTCATTTCGCTGCCCAGCCATAGACTGGAAGACCGCTGAGTGCTCACTATCAACAGGTAGGAGTCTGACACCGCTCTTTTTAACCGCACGCATCACCAACTCACCCGCGGCGACAAGAACTTCCTTATTTGCCAAGGCGATATCTTTGCCCGCCTCAATAGCTGCGAGTGTTGGCACCAGTCCAGCGGCGCCCACAATGGCGGAGACTACCATTTCGGCACTTTCCCAGGTGGCGCAGCGCCGCACGCCATCAATACCGGACACAACTTCAACATCAATGTCTACAATTCGTTGACGTAATGCAGTTGCAGCCACCTCAGACTCCACAGAAACCAGTCTGGGCCCAAATTCACGAATCTGAACTTCGAGCAATTCTATGTTGCGGCCAGCGGCAAGGGTAACGATGTTGTAACGGGAAGGAAAAGCGCGCACGATCTCAAGGGTGCTCACACCGATGGAACCTGTGGAACCCAGCACCGCAATGTGTTTGATTTTCATCAAAGTACCAGCTGAAAGTACAGATATGCGACCGGAAAAGAGAATAGCAAACTGTCGAGGCGGTCAAGCATTCCCCCATGCCCTGGGAACAGATGACCTGAATCCTTGATTTGTGCCGACCGTTTCAACAACGATTCGAACAGATCACCGATCTGGGCAAATATGCCAACCAGAACACCGAGGCCAACTCCAACCACTAGACTCAATTCCGGCATAAATAGCCACATTGAGCCCACAACTGCCAACACTGCACCACCTACGCCGCCTACGGCACCCTCGACGCTCTTCTTAGGGCTGACCGCCGGATACAGGCGATGTTTCCCCCAACGGGTGCCAACAAAATATGCGCATGAATCGCATAGCATGGTCATGAGGAAAACCAAAAAAACTAGTTTATGTCCTTCCGGTAAAGCATGCAGCAACACCATATAGCTCAACAACATTGGGATATATATCCAAATTAGCAGCACTGCCGCGCAATCGTTAATAACCAAAACAATATCTTTAAAGCGTAATAAATAGAATAGAGCCAACAGCAGAAAGACCCCGCTGCAAGCAACACCAAACCGATCTGGACTCCAACATGCCACGCTAAACAGCAAGACGCCGCCAAAGACAACTAACAGCTTAACCTCTATGTCGGCTTGAGGGCGAAACAGGTGCAGGCATTCCAACACCGCCAGGACAACAACTCCAACTGCAACAGTGAAAAAAATGCCAGTGCCGGCAAATAAAGTCAGAAAAACCACCAGCGGCAGAGCGACAAGAGCAGTTACGATTCTATCCCGTAGCACGATAATCCCTTATTAAGTGTTAGGTTTACTGCGGAAATATTTCGTTGCTGACCCGTCCAAATCTTCGGCAACGATTCTGATACTCCTGCAACACGGCCGCAAGATGCTCGATACTAAATTCCGGCCAAAAACAAGAGCAGAAAAACAGCTCAGAGTAAGCAATCTGCCACAGCAAAAAATTGCTTACCCGTTGTTCTCCACTGGTACGAATGAGGATATCTGGATCAGGCATATTGACCGTATCCAAATGGTTCGCAAGCATACTTTCATCTATATCTTTAGGTTCCAGCCCGCGTGTTACTATTTCGGCACAAACGGAGCGTGCTGCACGGACAATTTCGTCCCGCGCTCCGTAAGACAGGGCAAGGGTCAGAACCATGTCCGTATTATTTTCAGTCTGTTTTAACTTATCCAGCACCTTATGGCGCAACTGTTCAGGCAAACGCTTCAGGTCACCTATCACATTCAGTCGAATGTTGTTTTTCTGCAACAGAGGTATTTCGTTGGTCAGATATGTATCCAGCAGGCCCATAAGGGCTTTGACTTCCTGCTCTGGGCGATGCCAGTTTTCTGAACTAAAAGCATAAAGGGTCAGATACTTGATTTGCAGACGTGAACATTCCTGCACTATGCGCCGGACGGTCATGACCCCTTCCTGATGCCCAGCAAAGCGGGGCAAACCGTTCTGCCGTGCCCAGCGCCCGTTTCCGTCCATGATAATAGCTATATGTTCGGGTCGCCCCATACTGTAATCCCACTATTGTCTTATGCGTTACAGGTAATAACTTCTATTTAGGCAAACAATTTATGTAGATAGCTTTTAACATGTTCACGAACGCTGGGGCAAGTATTCTGCCAGAAATGAGTGAGTGCAACCCATTAGTCACGTTGCCCCCAAGCTCAGACTTGTTTCATACTACCTTGAAAAAGTTCAAAAAAAAGGGGGCTTACAGCCCCCTTTTTTTCATATTAGCCTATAACTAGACTTCCATGAGTTCGTCTTCCTTGGTGCTGAAAACATCATCCACTTTTTTTACATAGGAATCGGTTAAATCCTGTATTAATTTCTCGCCACGCTTCAGATCGTCTTCTGTGATCTCTTTATCCTTTTCCAACTTTTTCAAACTATTGTTGGCATCTTGACGGGCACCTCGGATACTGATTTTAGCGTCTTCGGTTTTAGCCTTAATCTGCTTTACCATCTCCTTGCGGCGTTCTTCCGTAAGGGCTGGGATGGGGATACGGACTATGATGCCATCGGATGTTGGAGTAAGTCCTAAATCTGACTTGAAGATGGCCTTCTCGATATCAGGAATAATATTTTTTTCCCAAGGCTGGATAGTGATGAGGCGTGCCTCGGGTACCGAGATTGTTCCGACCTGACTTATTGGCACAGCAGAGCCATAATAATCTACTCTTACCTCATTGAGAATATCGGCGGAAGCACGCCCAGTTCGTACCCGGCGGAAATCTCGCCGTAGAGCGTCTACTGCATTTTCCATAGCCTTTTTAGCCTGCTTCTCAGTCTCCTGAAACATAACCTAATCCCCCTTTACGATTGTGCCAATATCCTCACCGAGAACTGCTTTTTTTATGTTGCCCCGCTGCGTGAGATTAAACACCAGGATAGGCAACTTATTGTCCATGCACAAGGATGTAGCGGTAGAATCCATAATCTGCAACCCCTGTTGGAGCACATCTAAATACGAAAGTGATGAAAACTTCACCGCGTTGGCATCAAGTGCCGGATCCACATTGAATACGCCATCAACCTTAGTGGCCTTCAAGATTATCTCAGCACCAATTTCCATGGCGCGCAGGCTCGCCGCAGTGTCTGTGGTAAAATACGGATTACCTGTGCCAGCAGCAAAGATAACCACCCGTCCCTTTTCCAAATGCCGCACCGCACGCCGCCTGATATAGGGCTCGGCTATTTCGCGCATATCGATGGCTGATTGTACTCGGGTTTTGACTCCAACCTTCTCCAGAGAATCCTGCATGGCCAGACTGTTCATAACCGTGGCAAGCATCCCCATATAATCGGCGCTAGATCGATCCATCCCTGCAGTTGAAGCAGCCAGCCCACGAAAAATATTCCCGCCACCAATTACCAGTGCC
>JAQUDG010000114.1 GCA_028685815.1 Desulfuromonas sp. | reverse complement strand
ACCATAAATGGGTCGGGGAGGGGATAACTGACCCCTTCGATGGTGACCTTGCGTTCTTCCATGGCTTCGAGCATGGCGCTTTGGGTCTTTGGCATGGCGCGGTTAATCTCGTCGGCCAGCAGAATATGATTGAAAATCGGCCCCTCGATGAAGCGAAAGTTGTTCTCCTCGCGGTCAAAAATGGAGAGGCCGGTGATATCCGAGGGGAGCAGGTCACTGGTGCATTGAACGCGCCCGAACGATAGCCCCAAAGCGCGAGACAGTGCCAGCGCCAGGGTGGTCTTGCCGAGGCCGGGGATATCTTCGAGCAGCAGATGACCGTCCGCAAGTAGCGCGATCATCGCCAGACGTAGAGCCTTAACCTTGCCCTGGAGGTAGCGGCTGGCCAGGGTGTCAATCACCTGAAGAACTTCAGCCTGTTTGTCCAGCGTTTGCATCACATGCCCTCCTGTTGTAGGGTTTAAGAGAAGCTCTGCAGGGGCGAAAGTTTTTAACCCGTGTTTCTCGCCTCCCAGTGCTCTCGCGCCTGTTTAGATTCTGTTTCTAAACTATATCATGTACTGCGAGACCGTGCATAAACTGTAGGATGAAGAGATGTAAAGTATGGGGAGCAAAACGCTTGCGCGTCGGCTTGTGGATAAGCTATGGGCTGGTATAATTTGGCTAAGGTTTCTGGTCAAGTTACGCGAGTTCGGCACCTATGCCGTAAGGGTTGCTAGCGAAGAAAAGTGTGGACCCATGCGTGTCTTAAGTGAAACACTCACGTTTTGTTAGCGCTTTTCTAGGAATATAAATGGCACTCAGGGAGGGATATATGGAACTGCAAAACAAAAAAATCGCGATTCTGGCAGAAAATGCCTACGAAGATATGGAGCTTTGGTATCCGCTGCTGCGTTTTCGCGAAGCAGGGGCCGAGGTTGTGGTTGTCGGGCCACAACCTGGAATCTTCGAGTCAAAACACGGCTATCCAGTTAGGGCCGAGGTAGCTGCGGATGAAGTCAGTGCCAGTGACTTTGATGCCTTTATCATTCCCGGAGGATACGCCCCTGATCTTATGCGGGGTTCGGAGGCTATGATCAGCTTGATTCGCGTTGCCAATCAGCAGGGCAAGATCATTGCTGCCATCTGTCATGCGGGCTGGGTGCTGGCATCGGCGGATGTGCTGCGTGGTAAAAAAGTGACCGGCTATCATACTATAAAAGATGATCTGATAAATGCTGGGGGCAATTATGTCGATCGCGAGGTTGTACGTGATGGTAACATCATAACTTCGCGGATGCCGTCAGATCTTCCAGCTTTTTGCCGCACCATAATTGCCGCCCTCAAAGAATAACCGCGCAGGGGCGAAAAATAGAAGTCCAAACTTGAGCTCAAACAGTGTTCAGCTTAATTGAGATTTCTACACCGTTAACAACAAGGAGGTAACACGATGGATGTATTCGAATTTGCTAAAAAAATGGAAATGGATGGCAAAAATTACTATCTGCAGCAGGCGGAAAAGATTAGTATCCCTGGTCTGCAAAACCTTTTTCGCCGTTTGGCCGAAGATGAGCAGAAACACTACAATGTTCTGGTAAGGCTGGAGAAGGAAAGGGGCGCTACCTCCATGGACGACAGTCCCGCGCTGGATGAGGCTAAAAATGTCTTTGAAGAGCTCATTGCCAGCGCACAGAAGCCGACTCAAATTGAGGGCGGCGATCTGGAAGGGTATCGGCGTGCCATGAAGCTAGAAGCAGACAGTTATCGTTTTTATGAACAGGCAGCAGCGCAAGAGCAAGATGAAAACGTGCGTGAGCTATTGCTGCGGATAGCCAAAGAAGAGCATAAACATTTCAATATTCTCGAAAGTGTGTATGAATTCGTCAACGCGCCCAATCAGTATTTTGTCTGGGGTGAATTCAGTAATCTAAGGGAGTTTCATCAGTTCGGGCGCGATGTCGACATCCCCGCTGGAAAACCTTAAATCAAGGGTGGAAGATATTTGAAGGCGCTGGACGTTTGCAGGATATTCTCGGATGAATATCAAAATATCAACTACGTCCCCTTTTATTCGTTTATCTTGAGTTGGGCATTGGGCAAACTGAAAGGGAACCAGGCATGAAAGGCAAAATGTTCACTCCGGTGGTTAATGCAATTGATACGATACCGGAGAAGTATCGAATCACGGCACCGCTAGATCAACAAGAGTACCTCTGTGATGGCACCATCAAAACTTGGACGGGGCCACAGCAAGACGTGCTATCTCCGCTATGTCATACCGTCGATGGTAGCGTTCAGCAGATTCGCATCGGAAGTTATCCTCTGTTGACGGAGGAACAAGCGCTGGAAACTCTTGATTCGGCCTGCCAGGCATATGATCACGGTCGGGGAATGTGGCCAACGATGTCGGTTGAGGATCGTATAAAGCATGTGGAGACCTTTGCCTACCGGATGCAGGAGAAGCGGGACGATGTTGTTAAACTTCTGATGTGGGAGATTGGAAAGTCGCTTCCAGATGCGGAGAAGGAGTTTGACCGTACTGTGGCTTACATAGGGGACACCATTGATGCCCTGAAGGATTTGGATCGAATATCGTCGCGTTTTGTAATCGAGCAGGACGTGATCGGTCAGATTCGTCGAGCACCGCTTGGCATTGTGCTTTGTATGGGCCCCTTCAACTACCCCCTAAACGAAACCTTTACGACGCTGATTCCTGCACTCATCATGGGTAATGCTGTGATTTTTAAGCCCCCGAAACTGGGGGTGTTGCTCCACCGACCACTTCTTGAGGCCTTTCGAGACTCGTTCCCCAAGGGTGTAGTCAACACCGTTTACGGCGAGGGGCAGGAGGTCATAGGTCCACTCATGAAGTCCGGAAAGATTGACGTGTTGGCATTCATTGGCAGTAGCCGAGTTGCAGACATTCTGAAGCAACAGCATCCGAAACCGCATCGCCTGCGGTGCGTGCTCGGACTTGGAGCCAAGAACGCCGGGATCGTTTTGAAGGATGCCGACCTAGATCATGCGGTAAAGGAAAGTGCACTGGGAGCTCTGTCCTACAATGGTCAGCGGTGTACGGCCCTCAAGATACTTTTTGTACATGAGCAGATTGTTGATCAGTTTATAGCGAAGTTCAATGACACTGTCGGCAAGCTCATAGGTGGTATGCCATGGGATACCGGGGCTCAGATCACGCCGCTGCCAGAACCAAACAAGACGAAGTATCTGCAGGAGTTGATTGATGACGCGTGCACCAAAGGTGCAAGCCTAGTTAACGAAAATGGTGGCGCTGTGAACCACACCTACATGTCACCAGCGGTTGTGTACCCCGTTGAACCTGGCATGCGCCTTTATTCTGAGGAGCAGTTCGGACCGGTTGTCCCGATCGTGAAATTTACTGATATAGACGAACCCATGAATTATGTGACACATTCAGACTACGGGCAGCAGGTCAGCCTATTCGGAAATGATGCAGAGCTGATTGCCGACCTAATAGATCCTTTGGTTAATCAGGTATGTCGCGTCAACATAAACAGTCAGTGTCAGCGGGGCCCTGACACGTTTCCTTTTACCGGCAGAAAAGACTCGGCGGAAGGCACTTTATCCGTGTCAGATGCGCTGAGGGTCTTCACCATTCGGACGCTCGTGGCCGCTAAGGAGACTGAGGCCAACAGACGAATTATTAAATCGATTGTCACAAAACGGAGGTCTCGATTTCTTTCAACGGACTTCATCTTGTGAGAAAATCGTCCAACTAAAGGCATTGAGGTTGACTTGGATATCTGCTGTGGCGCTGATGCGAACAAGCCATAAAATTTTATTCTGGGATGAATATCAACAACGTCCCCTTTATTGCGCCATGGCATAGCAGGGCAAGGCAAGGTGACATTCTTAATGCTAAAAAACAATGTTTAACTGGCTGACAAAAAGACGTCGGAAACGGCTTGTTGAGGCACCTTTTCCTGCTTTATGGGAGGACATTGTCCAGCGAAATGTTGGGCATTATTGCATGCTGGACGCAGGCGAGCGTTCTCACCTGAGATCCCTCGTTCAGGTATTTATAGCTGAAAAAAACTGGGAAGGCGCAGGGGGATTGCAAATAACCGATGAGATTCGAGTCACAATCTCCGCACAAGCATGCCTCCTACTGCTTGGCCTGCAACACAATTTCTATAAAAATGTTGAATCCATCGTTGTCTATCCCTCTACGGTGATTGCGCCGCAACGTAAACTAGGCTTCTTTGAAAATACACTAACACCTGTGCATTCTGAACAGCCTATTCTTGGGCAAGCATTCCTGCATGGACCGGTCATTGTTATTTGGGATGCAGCCCTCAGGAGTGGCCGCCATCCGCAGTCCGGTCATAATGTTATTTATCATGAATTTGCGCATAAACTGGACATGCTTGACCATACAGCTGACGGCACGCCCCTCCTGCACAGTAGTGACGCATACCGTGACTGGGTCCAGACCTGTTCGCGTGAATATCTGCGCCTAAAGCACGACATACTGAAAGGTAAGAAATCTTTCCTAAATGCCTACGGTAGTACTAATGAAGCTGAATTTTTTGCCGTTGCCACTGAACAATTCTTTGACCAGCCAGAGCGGATGCTTAACCAAGCTCCAGATCTTTATCGGGTTTTAAAAGCATACTACCGACAGGATCCTGTCGCGCGAATTTCCAAGCAGGGCTGTTTCGTGCCAAGGTAAGGAAGACCCAGGGGACGTAGTTGATATTTTGGTATTCCATGCTAGCTTTTTATATGCCACACCAGCCTTGCAGGTCGCGATGCTTTGACAAACTCCATCTCCAAAGGGAGGTCTTGAGCAACGGTTGGTACTGCTGGTTTAAGCTGCTGTAGCTGATACGAAGGTCAGTGATGTATATGCCCAAAACAGAATCATTTGAACAGCATAGCGCGGCTTACGATGAGTGGTTTGAAAAAAACCATGCTGTGTATGCAGCAGAGCTGGAGGTAATCCGCCAACTTCTTCCTTCCGCTGAAGCCAAAGGGGTGGAAGTGGGTGTGGGGTCTGGCAGATTTGCTGCGCCATTGGGAATTAAAATCGGTGTTGAACCTTCGGAAAAGATGGCAGCTTTGGCGAGAAAGCGGGGTATCCGCGTCGTTCCTGGCACAGCAGAGGATTTGCCTTTTCCCGATAACAGTTTTGACTTTGTCCTGATGGTAACTACGCTCTGCTTTGTGGATGATGTCGCGCAGTCGTTCAGAGAGGCATTCAGGGTGTTGAAGTCTGAAGGGTGTGTGATTATTGGATTTGTGGATAAAGAGAGTCCATTGGGGCGCCAATATGCGCAGCGTGGGGAAAAGAGCAAGTTCTACCGCGAGGCCAGCTTTTATTCCGCGCCGGATGTGTTGAAATCCCTAGAAGAGGCAGGGTTTAAAACAATGGAGATTAAGCAGACCCTCATCTCCGAAGTGGGCCCGCAGATTATTCTTTCCGGTTTTGGCGAGGGAGCGTTTGTGGCCATTAAAGGGGCGAAAAAGAGTGGGGAGTGAAGCGAACGCTCTGTTCGAGGGCAGTTTTACCTGGTTCCGCTCCTGTGGAGCGCCCCTTTGGGCAGGAAGACTCGCATTAACCCTCCTGTGTGGAGATGGAATTGACTCAAAATAAAGCTGCAAAAGTTGTCCGAAAGATTTTGGCGCTCATAGCTTTTTTGTTTGGTGTTGCAACCATTTTTGCCGGTGGACGCGTGCTGCTAGGCTTCAACCCAGGGTATGTGGTGTTTCGTCCCCTGCTTATTTACAACACAGCTATGGGGGTGGCATATCTGGGGGTTGGCAGCGTCCTTTGGCGCAGTCTAGTCCGAGGCAGATACGCCGCTGGAGTTATCTTTGTGCTCAATCTCCTCGTGCTGGTGGCTGTTGTGCTGTTGTATTACAGTGGCGGCCCAGTCGCGGCGGACAGCCTCCAGGCCATGTCTTTTCGCACGGTGGTGTGGCTAGGGTTATTCCTAACCACCTCTTGGCTGATCCGCTCTAAAGACCGCTTGATAAAGGCTCGCAGTTGATGGCATCAATCGCGCCGCTACTCACAGCGGTTCGGAGTTGCTCTATCTGCGCGGAATATTTACCTCTCGACCCACGTCCGGTGCTCCAAGCTCATCCGCATGCCCGCATTTTGGTCGTAAGTCAAGCTCCAGGCAGAAAGGCGCACGAGGCAGGCATCCCTTTTGCTGACGCAAGTGGAGAGCGCCTGCGCCAGTGGATGGGGGTAACCTCCACGACGTTTTATGACCCGCACAGTATCGCCATTGTGCCAATGGGTTTCTGCTTTCCCGGTACAGGCAAATCCGGCGATCTCCCCCCACGGCCGGAGTGCGCGCCGGCGTGGCGCGAAAAGCTTGTAGCGCATCTTACGCACATTGAGCTTACGCTGGTTATTGGCCAATACGCGCAGGCGTATTATTTCCCTGCCGCTGGTTTCCCCAATGCAACTACAACGGTAACAAAGACCGTTCAGAGTTGGCGCAATTACTGGCCAGCGGTGGTACCGCTTCCACACCCAAGCCCACGTAATAATATCTGGCTGCGCCGAAATCCGTGGTTTGAAGCGGAATTGCTCCCGTGTTTGCAGGCACGGGTCGCAGAGGTGTTGACCCACGCACTCTGACCCTTGCGTGGTGGGAATATTTCGAGGATGTACTTCGTCGTTATTTGATGTCCTGTTAAAACAAGAGTTGCTAAAGTGATTTAACCGATGTCACGCAATGGTTGTCTGGAAGATGTTGAAAACTGCGCTGCCTTTTTTTAGCAACACAATTTTTTGCCGATTTTTGCCGATTATATAGGCGTCAACTGCTCTAAATCATCAATACTATAAGGAGTAATAATGACGGATAATGATCAGGAATTGACCCGTGGAATAAAAATCACATTTGGGACTGGGACAACAGAGCCTAGTTCCATCCAGCTAGGTAAAATAAAGCAGGATATTCAAGCTTTGCACGCAAAGGGGATCACGCCATCAGAAAAAGCCTGGGCAACGATCGTGCGGAAATATTGTCCGGGCGCTGGGAGTTATGGTTATTTGTATGAAGGGGCGGATGCTTCAGATATTACGACTTTGTTAGAATTGGTTATAGATAAATAGCGTTTAGTCAGAATTCTGCACCAACACAATCACCTGTAAGTCTGAGCTTGGCAAGTTGGCGGAGCCCAACTATATGTAGCAAAGTTGGTTCCGCCACAGTTTCAATTGTGCCCCCATGCGCGGGAATCTGGGGTTTGAGTTTCTGCGCCCATCTTTGTGCTGAGAGAATTCGTCTGCTTGGCATTCTTCCTCCGTGTTGCGTGCGCTTGTCTTCAGTCTCATCTACTGATCCAACTTCAGATATACCAACTCGGCAATAATTTGCTGTTATCCGACGTGTGAAATCTGCTACAACCCTGGGTTATGCAAACTTTGGTCTTCAATATCATTATAGTGTTTTTGCTTGCGGATTATGCGCTTGAACGGATGCTTGAGCTGCTGAATTCTCGCTGGCGGGGGCATCCTCCACCCGTGGAGTTAATAGGGCTGTATGCTCCGGAAAAGTATCAGAAGCAACAGAGGTATCAGGTAACTACCACCCAATTTGGCTGGATAACCTCTACCTTTAGTCTTGTGCTTGTACTTGGTTTTCTGCTGTTTGACGGATTTGCTTGGGTGCACCAACTGGCAGTCCAGTTGTCTACACATGAAATAGTACAGGCATTGATATTTTTTGGCGTACTGCTCCTAGCGCAGGATATCATTGGCATTCCATTTGCTCTGTATCGCACCTTTGTGATAGAGCAGCGTTTTGGCTTCAACACCATGATTATCCGCACTTTCGTGACCGACAAAATCAAGGGATGGATACTCGGGGCTCTGATTGGTGGAGTGGTACTAGCGGGGATAGCTTGGTTTTATTATCAGACCAGAGAGATGTTCTGGGTTTATGCGTGGTTGACCTTAAGTGGCTTCAGCCTGTTTTTCTCCATGTTTTATTCCACCCTTATAGTCCCGTTGTTTAACAGGCAGACACGCTTGGAGGATGGGGAGCTTAAAAGCGCCATTGAAACGTTTGCCGCAAGGGTGGCTTTCCCTGTCAGGGATATCTATGTTCTTGATGGCTCAAAACGTTCGAGCAAGGCCAATGCCTATTTTTCAGGGCTTGGGGGGAAAAAACGGATTGTGCTGTTTGACACCCTGATAGCTGATTTGACCCCGCAAGAGGTTGTCGCGGTCTTGGCGCACGAAATTGGGCACTTCAAAAAGAAGCATACCATGCAAGGCCTTGTCCTTTCGATTCTGCAGACCGGTATTATTTTTTATTTGCTTGCACTGTTTTTGGAGCATG
>JAQUDG010000015.1 GCA_028685815.1 Desulfuromonas sp. | reverse complement strand
GTCCCGCACCGGCGTTGGTAATCAGCGCCACACTGGGACGGGCGATAGCACTTAGGCGGCGAATCTCGCCCGGATGATTCATCCCCATCTCCAGAACCATCCAGCGGTGCGACTGCGCCAGCCCTGCAAGGGTCAAGGGAAGGCCAATAAGATTGTTGAAGTTACCCGCAGTTTTTAGCCCTGGACAACACTGAGTCAAAATCGAAGCCAGCATCTCTTTGGTTGAGGTTTTTCCGCTGGTGCCGGTTATGGCTGCCACTGGCCCAGCGAATGCAGCGCGAATTGATGCCGCCAATGCCCCCAGCGCCTCGAGAGTATCGTCTACCTGAATCACCGGCACCGGCAACCCCCCGATAACCTCTTCGCTCAAACAGGCAGCGGCGCCGTATTCCACCGCTTGGCGTAAATAGTTGTGGCCATCGTAGTTAGGCCCGCGCAGGGGCACAAACAAATCGCCAGACTGGAGCGTTCTGCTGTCCGTTGAGATTCCGGTAATTGCAGAAGCGTAAGGGGCTCCAAGCAGACGCCCGCTCACAATGCTCTCTATTTCTTCACTATCCCACTGCATAAGCGTTCCTTACGTCAAGTGCGTTTATTCTGCTCCATATCATTTACTAGGTTGGCGGCTACCTGTTAGGCTACCCCCCGTAACTTAGCGCTCTTTCAACGCTGCGCTGAGATGCTCGCGGTCGTCAAAATGATATTTAGTGGTGCCTATGATCTGATAGTCTTCATGCCCTTTACCCGCTACCAACAGAACGTCTCCAGGCTGAAGCACAGACACCGCAAACTTAAGCGCCTCTGCTCGATCCTGCATAATGCAGTAGCCGCGCTGCCCAGCTTTGGCCTCATCGAGATTCAGGCGGGTTGCGCCGGTTTTTGTAGCTCCTGCGACCATGTGCCGGATAATTTCAGCCGGATCTTCGGTACGCGGATTGTCCGAGGTTAGCAACGTCAATGCAGAGGCGCGAACAGCTGCTGCTGCCATCAAAGGACGCTTGCTCTTGTCGCGGTCTCCACCACAGCCAACTACACTGAGCAAGCGTTTAGGCTCGAGTGCGGTAACGGCCTCAAGCGCTTTTTCCAGCGCATCGGGGGTGTGGGCGTAGTCCACCAGAACAAGGGCATCCAAAGTATTTTCCACCCGCTCGAGGCGCCCAGGGACGGGCTGCACTTGCTCCAGACAAGCGGCAGCCTCCTGCGCGCTTAACCCCATGGCCAGACCTGCCCCCATGGCACAGCATAGGTTCTCCAGATTGAAGGAACCAATCAGACTTGAATGCAACTCAACTGTAGCAGCAGGCGTGTAAATTACAGTCTTGACCCCAGCGAGGCTAAACTCTGCACTGAGGGCCCGAACATCCGCCGCTAAAGTGCTTCCCAGCCTAGGATCAACCAAGAGCGCAGCGGGGACATCCACCGCAAGCCGTGCTCCGTAGGGGTCGGCGATATTGATAACAGCCTTACGGCATCCGTATCCACTTGCGGCGGAGAACAGACGAGCTTTGGTGCTATAGTAGGCTTCCATATTGAGGTGATAGTCGAGATGTTCAGGGGTTAGATTGGTGAACACACCAAGATCGAAGTCGAGTCCGACAACCCGTTTTTGGTCTAGGGCGTGGGACGAGACTTCAAGGACCAGTGCATCTGCACCGTGGGCTTTAAACTCGGATAGCATCTGGTATAGGCTCAGGACATCAGGGGTGGTATGGCTGGACTCAAACACCTTCCCGTTCATACGGTTGGAGATAGTCCCTATCACGGCGGGGGTTAGACCGCGCGCGCGCATAAGAGCTTCGAGCATATAAGTCAGGGTGGTTTTACCGTTGGTGCCGGTGACGCCCGCGATATACATTTTCGGGTTGGGCTTCTGGCAGGACTCTTGACGTGGAGCAGAATAGAAAGCACGCGCGGCAACCGCCATGGCGGTACGCACATCGGCAAGTTGAATTACGCAGATGTCTGGATTGATTTCAGCGAGGTCTATACTAGATGGCTTTTCTACCACTACCGCGCATGCGCCTGAAGTTACCGCTTGTTGGAGATAGTTATGTCCGTCCGTGCTCACTCCGCACACCGCGAAGAACACACTACCGCGTGTAACCATGCGCGAGTCTGCACACAGACCCATGATTTCTGCCCCGTCTGAGCCTGTTACCTCTAGCTCAACGCCATTGCGGCTAAATTCATCTACTAGGGCCGAAATTTTCATTTATGCATCTCTCCGGTTTCTCCAGTGCCTACCTCGGTGGTTGCAGTAGCACTTGCAAACGGGTATCGGGATCAACATTATTCCCCGGCGCGGGCGTCTGTTTAACTACGCGCCCATATCCTTCAATATGGATATTCAAGTCTGTCTTTTCCATCACCTGCAACACCTGGCGCGCACTCATGCCGACAAAATCAGGCATAGTCCCCGATTCGCTATCAACCTGTAATAACCGCGGCCCTAGAGCCGCAAAGGATGAGGCTGCCACTACCGGCTCAGGCTTTACGGCTACGGATGCAGCGCTGTGCGTGCGCGGCACATGCAAATAGCGTAGGCTTTGTTCCACTATTTCGGCAAACACTGGCGCTGCCAGCAGTCCCCCGTATGCATCCCCAACAGGTTCATCAAGGGTAATCAGCACCACTAGGCGCGGTTTATCTGTCGGGGCAAAACCAGCAAAAGAACTCACAAACTTATCCGGTGAATACCCCCCGGTCACAGTATCAACTTTTTGTGCCGTACCCGTCTTACCCCCAACGGAAAATCCCGGTACCCGCGCTCGAGTTCCAGTCCCCTCGGTGGTGACGCCGACCATCATCTCACGCAACGCCGCCGCCGTTTTCTCACTGATTACCCGACGCTTAACCTTCCGCTCCATCGTCGTGGTTTGATCGTTGGTGTGATCAACAATCTTTTCCACTAAATGTGGATAAACAAGCTCGCCGCCATTGACCACCGCACATAGCGCCTGCCCTAGTTGCAACGGCGTAGTAGTAATGCCCTGGCCGAATGAAATAGCGGCAAGGTCAATGGGAAACCAACGTGAAGCTGGATGGAGAATTCCGCCAACCTCTCCATCAAAACCGATGCCCGTCTGTTCTCCGAAGCCAAATTCACGTAGATAATGGTGAAAACGCTCAATCCCTAGATTTTCGACTATTCTCGCTACTCCGATATTGGAGCTATACTTTATTACGTCCTTTACCGGCAAAACATCCATAGGTTTGTAATCATGGATAATTTTACCTCCGACCTTATAGGTGCCCCGACCACAGTCTATACGGGTATTAGGGGTTACTATCCCCTCTTCGAGTGCGGCGGCAATGGTAAAGAGCTTAAAGGTCGAACCGGGTTCATAGGTGTCACAAATTATGCGATTTCGCCGCAGTCCAGCTGCGTAACGCCCAAAATCATTGGGATCATAGTCTGGATATGTGGTCATGGCGAGGATACTGCCTGTGTACGGCTCCATCACCAAGGCGGTTCCAAAACGTGAGCCAGTACTAACAACGGCTTTCTTGAGTTCGCGCTCGGCAATATGCTGGATCACCTTGTCAATGCTCAGGTAGATATCCCGCCCAACCTTGCCTTTGATTACCTGACGGCTGCTGCCAAAGCTTCTTCCAGTCGCATCTTTGCGCGTTACCAGATAGTGCTCTCCGCCGGCCAAAATGGAGTTGTAGTAGCGCTCCAACCCTTCCAGTCCGTGGTTATCCACTCCGGAAAACCCCACCACTTGTCCGGCAAGTTTGCCATTGGGGTACCAGCGCTTGTGCTCTTTTATGCCATCGACCCCAGGTATCGCCAGCGCCTCTACGCGACGCGCCTGTTCTCGGGTTACATGACGGCGCAGCCAGACAAATCTTCTGTCCATCTGCATTTTATGCAACACCTCTGCCGCATCGAGATCCAGCACCCGGGACAGTTCTTCTGCATAGGCGCGGTATGCCGTGTTCGTAGCAGTTATACCTAGCTCCAAACGCATTCGGGTTGGGTCCAGATAGAAAGAATCGGCCTCCAAGGATAGCGCCAGCGGCTCACCGTTACTGTCATATATGGCGCCGCGCTGCGGAGTCAGCCTGATTATTTTCTGATGCTGCCCCGCGGCGCGCTCGCGCCACTCATCCGCACACAGCACCTGCAGATAAAAAGCCCGCCCAATCAGGGTCGCCGCCAACAGGATGAACAGAACGACAAAACCGATAATCCGGCGCTGGATCGCCTTTAGCTCTTGCTCTTTATCCGCGCGTACCCGCCGTTGGGATATATTCTTAGAGCGTGATGGTCTCTGTAATCTCAACGCTACCTTCTGCCCGGTATATGCTCTGTTCCGATGCGCTGCGTTCTATTACCTTGCCATCGAGCCTCTGCCCTTTGATTTGCATGAACAACGCTTGTTGCGGAGCCGGAATGTTAGTCACGTACAGCAGCGCGCCGAACACTGCTACCGCTGACAGTACGATTAGAAGACCTAAGCGCCCCTTGCGCCGCCGCCGCTGACGTTGCAACCACAGATCATTCAATTCGTGCCATAAATCTTGTTTTTCGGCAACTTCTCTGCTGTTCATAGCCTGTTCACCCCTCGCGCTGCCACGGTTATAACCTGATCAGGATCCGGCTGCTGCAAACCCAGACGCCGTGTCGCCACCCTCTCTATATATTCTGCGCTACTATATCGGGCGACAGCGACCTGCAACTGCTTGTTGGTGTAGGTCTGCTTACGAATCTGACTTTCCAGCTGGGATATTTCGTATTCATACCGGTTTACTTCTGTTCTAAGCCACACATGAAACACTCCGATACCCAACAGAAGCAGTATTGCGGTAACAACGGTGGTCACTCGCACCCGCGCCTGCACTACCCCCGGTGGGGACCAAACCATATCAAGCATCGCTTACTCCCTGCTCCTGCTGAGGTAATTTTTCTACTCCCCGCAAAATCGCGCTACGTGAGCGCGGGTTATGTTCTATCTCTTCAATTCCTGCTCGAACCCCCCGACGGGTAAGTAATTTTACCCGCGCTTGTTTGGCACACACACACACCGGCAGACGTGGAGGACATTCGCAAGTTTGGGTCTGAGCACGAAAAAACTGTTTAACTATGCGGTCTTCCAGGGAATGAAAACTTATTACTGCCAGAATCCCACCAGGGCGCAACATCTCCAGACAACTTTCCAGCCCTGTTTTCAAGTAACCAAGCTCGTCATTCACATATATCCGCAGGGCCTGAAACACCCGCGTTGCCGGATGAATCCGCTGTGGCTGTTTTCCAACCGGGACCGCGCTTCTCACCAACTCGGCCAACTGTAAGGTGGTGTTTATTGGAGCCACGGCGCGCTCCTGTTCGATCCGACGCGCAATCCTCTTTGCCCAGCGCTCTTCCCCATATTCTTTAAATATGGTGGCAAGCCCAGCTGCTGTAAGTTCATTCACCACTTGTGCAGCGGTAATCCCTTCCGCTTGATCCATGCGCATATCTAATGGAGCGTCGTGTTGAAACGAAAAACCACGCTCCTGACAATCTAGTTGGTGCGAAGAAACCCCCAAATCGAGCAAGATGGCGTCACAGGCTTCAACCCCTTCTGCCCTGAGGACATCGGCCACTGACGCATAATTTGCCTGATGCAAAGTCACCCGCGCGTCAAAGGGAGCCAGTCGTTTTGCCGCAGCCTGCAGCGCTCGTTTGTCGCGATCAAGGCCAAACAAACGCCCGTCAGGTCCGATAGCCTCGAGCATCCGCTGACTGTGGCCACCCCCTCCGACCGTCCCGTCCACAACTACCGCGCCGAGGGAAAGGTGGAGTAAATCGAGCACCTCATGCAGTAACACCGGCTCGTGCCTGAAATCAGAAGCGCCCATCATCAAAATCCTAGCGACCCGAGCTGATCGGTCATTGTGCTCAAGCGCTCTTCCGACCGCTCCATCTGCTCTACAAACCGCACATGGCTCCAAAGCTCAAGTTTGTCCGACAATCCTACTATGACGACCTCTTTCTCCAGTCGCGCTATGGAACGCAGCGAAGCTGGGATGGCAATACGCCCCTGGGAATCAAAACCACTCTGCGCAGCAGGGCTGATACGGTTGCGATAGATTACGTCCTTATCCGCGCCATTCGGCATGGCCTCTACATCTGCCTGTATTTTCTCCCAGCGGGACAGGGGGTACGCCACCAAGGCCTCGCTGGTACGCGTGACCACAAGTTGGGTGTCGCCAAATTCTTCCTGCAACAAGGCGCGTATTTTTGCCGGAATGCTCAAGCGCCCTTTCGCATCTATGTTGTTGAAGAATTCTCCCCTTAGACCCACCGCTTGCACTCCCCTATACACTTTTTGACACACTTTGACACCTATGCGAGTGACTATAGCGCCCACCTATATCCGTGTCAAGAAATGAGGAGGGTTAAATCATGGCAGTGCAGAAATAATAACCGCTGGCTGAAAACATCAGTTGCGGAGTTATAACAAAGTGTAAGACACTAAAAAGATTGATTTTTTCAATAAATAACGTGAAAAATAAAAAGAAGGCAGGTTTGAGAAGGGGCACGAAAAAAGGGACTTGACTGGAGCAAGGAGAGCGCGATTGGCGTGAATAATTTATACGCGATGAGAGTTATTCCGGCGTTGCCATTGGGCGATATTCGACCTGCAAGGAAGGGAGAATCTACATAAATAGCTATATGGGCGGAATTAGGTTGTAGGCAATTGCACTTCAATCATCTCAATACGATGCATCACCACTTTATGTGCAGTCAGGGTTATATCTTCCACCTGACAGCGCTCCCCCTCTTCGGGGATATTTCCGAGGCGTGAGAGCATGAGGCCGGCCACGGTGGTTGCCTCATCTTCATTTATTTCGCGGCTAAAGCGACGATTAAACGCGCGCAGTGATATCCCGCCATCGATGAGATAAGCCCCACTCCCAATGGCGGTGATACCAGGCTCCTCCATATCATATTCATCCTGAATCTCGCCCACGATCTCTTCCAGGACATCTTCCAAGGTTACGATTCCCTCCACACCGCCGTACTCATCCAGTACTACGGCCAAATGTACTCTGCGGCGCCGAAACGCCTGCAACAATGCATGAACCTGCTTCACTTCAGGGACAAAGTAAGGCTCGCGCATCACTTTGAGCATATCAAATGCTTCTGGCTTGTTGATATAGCGCAAGATATCCTTGGAATGAATCAATCCGACTATATTGTCGGTATCACCTTTATATACTGGAAAGCGCGAGTGGGTCGCCGCCGTAATTTGGTCCAAGATTTCCGCAAAACTAGCACTGAACTCCACCCCGTCAACCTCGGTTCGAGGGATCATCACATCACGTACTCTTATCTGTGATAGCTCGAACACCCCATGTAACATTTTATGTTGTTCCCCGGGAAGGGATCCTGCCCTTGCTCCTAAGGCGATCATGGTCTGAATTTCATCCGACGACATATACGGCTGTTCAGCATCTGCTTTAAAAAATTTTGTCAACACCAGAGAAAACCGGGTCACCAACCATATAAATGGGCTCAGAAGCCACAGAATCAACTGAATCGGCCGCCGCACAATAAAAGCAACCAGCTCAGCACGGCGCGCGGCAAACGTCTTCGGGCAAACCTCTGATATAATCAAAACCATCGGGGTCAAAATGGCGATAGTGAGCAGATCTCCCCGTTCACCATAAATACGCACAAAAAACGTGGTGGCCAACACCGATAAGGCGATATTGGCGATATTATTCCCTATCAACAACCCACCCAGAAGCCAGTCGGGACGCTGGAGCATTTTGTTAAGTTCCGCCGCGCCAGGGTGTTTTTTCTCGACCAGATAGTTCATCCTACTGCGGTCGAGGGCCATCAATGCCGTTTCTGAGCCGGAAAAAAATGCAGACAGCGCAAACAACAAAATCATTGTGGCCAGATCAAGCCACATCTGTTCGGACATAGACCGTTACCTCTTAAATAAAATGGAGCAGATATTAGAATCCGCATACGCCGCATTGTAGCTCACTCGCTTTCAAAAAAGCAATTGGCACCTGCGTACGCACAGGTTACTATCTACCCTGACTTTCTCCACAGCCTCTGACCTTATCTACAGATTATGCCGCGCGCAGGTTGTCCGCTGGAGGGGCTTGCTTCTTTACCGGTTCACAACGTATCCTACAGTTTGCAAGTTAAAGCCTTTCCCACTTTACTCTGTCTAATTTCCGGATTTTTTATGCCCTCCAGACACGCCAAATCTCCCCAGCAGCTCCACCGTAACTTATGCCGTCAACTTCAACAGCACAGCATTGCATACTACAGCTACGCCAGGCCAACGATCAGCGATGCCGAGTACGACGCGCTATATCAAGAGCTTTTAGAACTGGAACGCGAACACCCAGAACTGATATCTGCACTGTCACCTTCCCAACGCGTCGGTGCCGAACCACTAGAAAAATTTACCGCCACGGAGCATTTTGCCCCTATGCTCTCCCTCGACAATGCCTTTTCAAGCGAGCAACTACGCGATTTTGATCGCCGAGTCCACACTGGTGCACCGGACAGTTGTGCCTACCTGTGCGAACTTAAGATGGATGGAGTGGCTGTAGCTCTGACCTATGCGCATGGCAATCTGGTGCGTGGAGTGACTAGGGGCAACGGCTTCAGCGGCGAAGATGTCACCAGCAACATCCGTACCATTGCGTCTGTACCGTTACAGCTACAGTATGACTACCCAGAAAGCATAGAGGTGCGCGCAGAGGTATACATGGATACGGATGCCTTCCAGGCCTTCAACGCGCAGCGCGAGGAGGATGGCCTTGCCGTGTTCGCCAACCCGCGCAATGCCACCTCCGGCAGTCTGCGCCAGCTCGATCCGCGCGAAACCGCCAAACGTCCCCTCAACATTTTCTGCTATGGTGCCGAAATCATTGTAGGGGAGAAACCCGCGACCCAGCACGAATTACTCCTCAAGCTGCAACACTGGGGCTTACGCATCAATCACCCCCACCTATACCTCGAAACAAGTATGGAAAAAGTGCTCAACCTATGTACCACTCTCGAATCTGAACGTGAGCAGCTAAACTACGAGATTGACGGCGTGGTAGTAAAGGTCAATAGCCTTGCAGCCCAACAGAGCCTCGGCGCCACCAGTCGCGCCCCCCGTTGGGCCATTGCATATAAGTTTGCAGCGCGCCAGGCACAGACAACCCTGGAGGCAGTAGCTTTCCAAGTTGGGCGCACCGGTGCCATCACCCCGGTGGCATCTTTGCACCCGGTACAAGTCGGTGGGGTGACCATCTCTAGGGCAAGCCTGCACAACTGGGACGAAATTGCCCGCCTCGACATCCGTATCGGCGATCATGTCGTGGTTGAGCGTGCCGGAGATGTTATCCCCGATGTAGTTAAGGTTCTGACCGAGCAGCGCAGCGGAGAAGAAAAACCTATACCCATGCCCGAGAGTTGCCCAGTGTGCGGCGCCCCGGTGGTAAAACTTCCCGATGAGGTGATCCCCCGCTGTCAGGGACTTGAATGCCCAGCACAGTTGAGCGGGCGGCTGAAGTATTTTGTCTCGCGCCAGGCCATGGATATTGACGGAATAGGTGAAAAACTTATCGCCCAGTTGGTGGAAGCAGGCATGGTCGCCAATATCGCTGATATCTACACCTTGAAGGAAGCAGAGCTTCTTACCCTCGAGCGGATGGGGGAGAAAAAGGCGCATAACATCCTAAGCGCCATCGAAGCGAGTAAAAAGCGCCCTTTGCATCAACTTCTCACCGGTCTGGGGATTCGCCATGTCGGGGTACATGCTGCCAAAATCCTAGCGCGTGAATTCGACAGCCTCGAAGCACTGCAACAGATTGACGCTCAAACGCTGGAGACCATCCACGAAATAGGGCCACAGATCGCGGCGAGCGTGGTTCACTTTTTCGCCAGCCCCGCCAACCGGCAGGTGTTTGAACGGCTGCACCACCTTGGAGTGCATCCGGAGAATCAAACTACACTTCAGCACCAGGGAGTTTTAGCGGGGATGCACGTGGTTATTACCGGAACCTTGGATACCCTAAGCCGCACTGAGGCTAAAAATATTGTAGAAGCACACGGCGGGCGAGTCAGCAGCAGTGTGAGCAAAAACACCAGCTTCGTGGTCGTGGGTGAAAACCCCGGGAGCAAACAGAAAAAAGCCGCTGAGCTAGGCATTCCGCAGCTCAGTGAAGCTGAGTTGCGCCAGCGTCTTGCTAAGTAATCTGCGCAGTTATTTACCTACACAGAAATAATGCCAATAAAATCATTCTTCTATGTTGCTTATAAGGCAGTCAGAAAGGGTTTGTGTCTCATGGAGTACATGCGCGCACGCATAAAAGTTGAAGGGTTGGTTCAAGGGGTGGGCTATCGTGCCTATGCTGCTGAAATCGCCGCTAGGCTAGGATTGAACGGCTGGGTTCGCAACCTGCTGGACGGCAGCGTCGAAGCTCTGCTGGAAGGGGATGAGAAAATGGTACAACAAGCCATTACTGCCTGCCGCATCGGCCCACCGCGTGCCAAAGTTGAGCACATCAGTATCGATATCTCCCGCAACGACATCCCCGGCACCACCCCGGAATTTGAGCGCTTCACCATCCGCTATTGATACAAGCGCGGCAGCTGGCAGAATACCTTGCCACCAGAGCGTTGCGGAGCCTCAAGCGGGTTTCAATCCTTAGGTTCGCGTTGTAGCTCCAAGGCGCGGCTGTAGGCTTCGCTACCAGATATCGGATGGATCAGCGCAACCTCCTTGGACACCTGGCGTAGAGATTGGTCGCCAGCCTTAAGCAGGCGAAGAAGAGTCTCCTCTACGCTCTCGCGCACCTCGGGCTTTGGCTGTGCGCGGAGCAACAGAACAATCTCCCCTTTGACCCGCTGGGTGCTGAAGTACGCATGCGCCTGCGCCGCCTCCCCCCGAAACAACTCCTCGTGCACCTTAGTCAACTCCCGCGCCACCACCAGCTCACGTTTTTCGCCCAGATGGGTGGAGATATCCTCCAGAGATGCGAGCAACCGATGCGGTGCTTCATACGCAACCAAGGTATGCTCCAGTGTCCCCCAGCGCTGAAGGAACGCTACCCTCTCAGACTTCTTCGCAGGGACAAATCCCACAAAGGTAAACATATCCGTAGGCAGCCCTGCCGCACTTAACCCCGCAATGACCGCACTCGCACCCGGAACCGGGACAACCCTGACCCCTTTTTCGACACAGAGTTGCACCAGCATGCTGCCTGGATCACAGATAGCGGGGGTACCGGCATCACTGATAAGGGCGATATCATCCCCTTTAAGCAGACGTTCGACCAATTGTTCCCTTTTCTGCATCTCATTGTGGGCAAAGCACGAAGTGAGGGGGGTAGAAATACCAAAGTGGGTAAGCAGTTTGCGACTATGGCGCGTATCTTCGGCGGCAATCACCGCCACTTCGCCCAGAATCCGCACCGCGCGGAAGGTCATATCTTCCAGATTGCCAATCGGGGTCGCCACTATATACAGCACCCCACTTCGTGGTTCCGTGTTCGTTTCCATCCCGACCATTTCCATATTGTGCGCATCCATGTCAGACATCCAAAGCCTCAACTTCGGCCAGCCACACAGCGGCACTGGCGTCGCTAGGCATGCGCCAATCACCGCGCGGTGACAGGGCAACACTCCCAACCTTGGGGCCATCCGGCACACATGAACGCTTGAACTGCTGCGAAAAAAAGCGGGAATAGAAATAATGGAGCCAGCGCTTTATCTCCGCAGGGGAATACCGCCCTGCGAAAGCCGTTCGGGCTAAATACATGATTTTACGCGGCGCGAACTGGTTACGCACCACATGAAACAAAAAGAAATCGTGCAGCTCATAGGGGCCGACATGCGCCTCCGTCAACTGCTGGATAGCCCCATCCTCACTAGGGGGAAGTAGCTCTGGTGAAATGGGGGTGGCACAAATATCCATAAGTATCTCTCGGACAGGCCCAGAAAGCTGGCTCGGCGCGCACCACTCCACCATATAACGCACCAACGTCTTCGGCACGCCGCAATTCACACTGTACATAGACATATGATCGGCATTGTACGTGCACCAACCCAGCGCCATCTCAGACAAATCGCCGGTGCCGATAACCAGCCCCCCCTGTTGATTCGCTATATCCATCAAAATCTGGGTGCGTTCACGCGCCTGCGCATTTTCGTAGGTAATATCAAGCACATTTTCATCATGGCCGATATCACTGAAATGCTGCCGCACTGCAGCATCAATACTGATTACCCGTTTACTCACACCCAGATAATCAATCAGCCGTTCCGCATTATTTCTGGTTCTGCCGGTAGTGCCGAAACCCGGCATGGAGATTCCAATAATACCGCTGCGTTCCAGGCCAAGCAGCTCAAACGCGCGTACCATTACCAGCAGCGCCAGAGTGGAATCCAGCCCACCGGAGACTCCCACCACCCCACAGCGCGAACCCGTATGCCGGAGCCGCTGCGCCAACGCCGTAGTCTGGAGCGCGAAAACTTCCTCACAACGCGCGGAGAGTTGCGCGCCATCTGAGGGCACAAAGGGGTTACGCGCAACGGCGCGCTGAAGCTCCGCACCCGCCCAGGTACCAGTCGAGCACGCCACGCGCCTAAATGCACGCGTAGCAGGTGTCGCAGCAAAAGTGTTGTGTGCGCGGCGTTCCAAAGCCAGATGTTGCAGATCGACATCAGCGCTGATCATTTTATCCGCAAAGCCAAAACGCTCGGACTGCGTCAGTAGCGTGCCGTTCTCGGCAATGAGACAATGGCCAGCAAACACCATGTCGGTGCTCGACTCCCCCGCTCCCGCTGAAGCATACACATAAGCGGCAAGGCAACGCGCCGATTGCGCCTCCACCAACTGGCGCCGATAGTTCGCCGCGCCGAGCACTTCCGGACTCGCCGCAAGGTTGCAGATAAGGGTGGCTCCAGCCTGGGCCATCTCGCCACTACCGGGACAGGCGCTCCAGGCGTCCTCGCAGATCTCCACCCCTAGGCAACACTCTCTATTGTGCGGGTGCTGAAACAGCAGATCTTCCCCAAACGGCACCTCGATGCCCCCAACGCAGATCGTGGCGCTAGTGCGCATGTGGGCACTGGCAAACCAACGCCCTTCACTCGATTCTCTAGTATTAGGAAGAAACGTCTTAGGGACAACCCCGAGGATAGAACCGTGGTTAATTACCACCGCACAGTTAAACAATTTACCGCCCTGCGCCAACGGTGCGCCGACAAGCACAACCGCATCGCATTCCGCACTCTTTTTAGCTAGGCGTAGCAGCGCCAACTCCACCTGCTCAATCAGCACCTGCTGAAAAAACAGATCGGCACAGGTATAAGCGCACAAAGCCAATTCGGGAAACACCACCACCTGAATTTTTTCTGCCACCGCACGCCGCACCAGCGCAGATATCTGCTTAAGGTTGAATTCCACATCCGCTACCCGCAGTTGCGGAGAAACCGCCGCCACGCGTAAAAATCCCATATCAAACGGTTGCGCCTGTTTCATGGTTTATATTCTCGCTTTATTGACCGCCCTAGTAACATTCACGACCTTCTTGATTCAGTAGTGGGCAAGATGCAGCAATCATCAGAGGCAGAACGCGTCTGTTATGTGTTCCACCGTATATTTTCCACCGCACTCATCACTATCCCCATCCAAACATGGATTCACTTTAGATTGTAGCAGAATCCCCATAACATCAAAACGAGGTTGGAATTTGTTCGCCTCAGGATTCTGCTGCAGATAAAGCTGCGCAGTACGGATAATCTGCCTCTGCTTACGTACATTAACCGCTTCCACCGCACACCCAAAAGCGGTGCTGCGTCGCGTCTTTACCTCCACAAACGCCAGCATGGTGCCACGACGGGCGATGATATCAATCTCACCGCAGGAGTTAGAGTAATTGGTCGCCACAATGCGATACAAACGCCGACGCAGATAGCGCGCCGCACACTGTTCCCCCCACTTCCCCAACTGCAGACGAGCAAAACTCACAAGAATACTCCGGTTTCAGGTGCACGTTGATGCCAATTCTTGCACATTGGTCAACACCTTTATTGACCTATTTAACAACGGCATCAGCAAAGTGTCGTACAAGTGCGGCAAGTAAGCAACAGCTAAACAGCAGAGCGAGTGCAGAGTTAACGCTGTAAATACTTGATAACACATGTGGGCCTAACAGCGTTACGGAGGGAATATTTTAACGATCAGCATAAGTTTGAAGACTTTAATATCAGGAACTTCCAATTTCACCGTCTTGCCGCAAGCATTTTACTTACAGGGGAGAAGGTGACGCGATGTTCTGGGCAAGGTCCGTAGGTGGTAAGGGCTTCAAGGTGCGCCTTGGTCAAATAGCCCTTATGCCGATCGAACCCATACAATGGGTATTCGGAATGCAGCTCAACCATTGTCTTGTCGCGCGCTACTTTTGCAAGGATGGAGGCGGCGCTGATGGCGGGAACGAGCAAATCGCCTTTAATTATGGTCTCTACTGGCATCGAGAGCTGCGGGGCTTTGTTGCCATCTACTAAAACTCTTTCGGGGCGAATGCTCAAGCCCTCCACTGCCCTTGCCATGGCGCGTAGGGTTGCATGAAGGATATTGTACTCGGTTATTTCGTCCATTGTGGCGGTGGCGATGCTCCACGCTATGGCTTGTTCTTTTATCTGCGCGGCAAGCGCAGTACGTTTTTTGGGAGTGAGTTTTTTAGAGTCGTTGAGCCCTGGAATTATCAAAGACGCGGGCAGTATTACTGCAGCGCAGTAAACCTCCCCAGCCAGACTACCCCTGCCTGCTTCATCTACACCACATACTGAAATATATTCACACATGAATAGTCCTGCTAATCTAGGCTGAAGAAACTAGCTGATCGGGCTTTGATTGCCGCGCCAGCAGTACCAATCTTAGGTTATTGGGGTTTAGGTCGACAAACACACCAAAACCCGGAGCGGCATACGCTGCTCCGGGTTTTGGTGTTAGTTTGAAAAACTTGTGCTCTAAATCAGTTCTTACGCAGCTCGCGAATACGTGCGGCTTTGCCTTGCAGCTTGCGCAGGTAGTACATTTTTGCGCGGCGCACTCGGCCTACGGTGAGAACTTCGATTTTAGCGATATTGGGTGAGTGGAGAGGGAAAATACGCTCTACGCCCATCCCGCCTGACATCTTACGCACGGTAAAGGTAGAACCGATACCGTTGTTCATACGCTTGATGCACATCCCTTGAAAAATCTGGATACGCTCTTTTGCACCTTCTTGTATCCGCACGTGTACGCGCAGAGTATCCCCACCCTTGAATACGGGGAGATCCTGTTTCAACTGCTCATTTCCGATTTCATCTACGATATTCATCGCGGTCTCCTTGCTATTGCTCTCGCGGAGAACAATATCCATTACTTATGTCAACATTAACAACTTGGTTTATGAATCAATTTATGTATTGCTACCGCTTGCGCGGCGTGGTTTTGTTCGGTTTCAAGCTAGTTTAATCTTTTATACCATCTTGCGGTGGTTGCTGCTGCATGTATTGTTGCCACAGATCGGGACGGCGTGCTTTGGTGCGTTCGCGTTGCTGCTTGTTACGCCACGCGTCAATGTGGGCATGGTTGCCAGAAAGGAGAATCTCTGGTACATGCTGCCCATTGAACTCCACCGGCCTAGTGTAGTGTGGAAATTCGAGCAACCCATCGCTATGCGAATCCTGCCCAGCACTCCCAGCGTTGCCTAACACTCCTGGAACCAAACGGGCTACCGCATCGATAACCACCATGGCTGGCAACTCCCCGCCGGTGAGGACATAATCCCCGATGGAATACTCAGCGTCCACGTAGGAACGAATACGCTCGTCAAACCCCTCGTAGCGGCCACACACAAACACCAGAGCCTCGTGACTTGCTAGGTGGCGTGCTTCAGCCTGATTGAACATCCGCCCTTGGGGTGTCATCAGAACCACTTTTGCCTGCGGGTAGCGCTGACGCATATCTTGGATTCCACGCCACACTGGTTCGGGCTTCATCACCATTCCGTCTCCACCCCCGTATGGTGTATCATCAGTTACCTGATGACGACCTTCGGCATAGTCGCGGAGTTGATGGGTCTCAATCCCGATCAGTCCCTTCTCCACTGCTTTGCCGATGATGCTTTGGCTAAAGGGCGAAGAAAACATCTCCGGAAACAGGCTAAGTACGGCAAACTGCATCAGTTAATCTCAACCAGACCTTGCGGCAGGGTTACATGAAGAATCCCCGCACTCCAATCCACATTCTGTACTAGCGCTGGTACCACGGGGATCATCACCTCTCCGTATGGGCCTTGCACAATGTAGATATCGTGCGCCGGAGTAGTCAGCATATCGTCCAATGTCCCTAACGCACCCAATGCATGATCAACTACATCTAGACCTTGAAGCTGGTGCCAGTAGTAGTTGCCATCCGTAACCTCTGGGAGCATGCTCGGATCAATCCAAACCTCGGCACCGATGAATCCACTTACCCTGTCTATATGCCCATACCCCGCAAACGCAGCCAAGATAAGCTGTTTGTGCGGTGAGGCACGGCGCACCTTAACTGTGATGCCTGGATCATGGGCAAAGCGGAGCTGATATTCAGACGCATCACACAGGGCCGCAACCGCAGCCTGTTCGGGGCGAATTTTCACCTCCCCTTTAAGACTGTGCGTCGAGGTTATCAGACCGGCGAGGAAACTATCTCCGTCCGTTTCTGCTGTGGGTTTTTCTGCGTCCATATCCGGTGCCGTATTTTCTTCTGTGTTGGTTTGAATTGTTTGTGCATTATAACTTATGTATACGCTAACGACGCAGACTACTACGCCTTTTTTATCCCTTTGAAGGTACTCCATACCCCTGATTGGCGCATCAGTTTGATAACAGCCAAGGAAGGTTGAGCCCCTTTATTAAGCCAGTTCAGGGCGCGCTCAGCATCAAGCTTGATTTGATCTTTTTCTGCCCGAGGATCATACTGTCCCAGGTTCTCAATGTAGCGACCATCACGCGGGCACCGTTCGTCCGCTACAACAATCTGGTAGAAGGGTTTCTTCTTAGCGCCACCACGGGCTAATCTGATTTTTACTGCCATTATTTTTTCCTCTCGTAAGGTGGTACAAACGCCTGCGGTTTCTCTGCAGACACGGTAGTGACAGGGTACTATACCCTGCACAAATTCTGGTATAAATTCAGGTGAATCAGAAGGGGAGTTGGGGACCACCTGCGCCGCCGAGCATGTTCTTGAGCCCCTTCGGACCCATCTTGTGCATTTTCTTCATCATTTTTTGCGCTTCGGTAAAGCGCTTGAGCAACTGATTGACATCTTGAATTCTAGAACCGCTGCCCTTAGCAATCCGCAAACGGCGTGAACCATTGATCAGTTTATGGTTACGTCGCTCATGGGCGGTCATTGAAGAGATGATCGCCTCAATCTTTTTGAGTTCTTTATCGGGGACCTGCATGCCACTGGCCTTTTTCATGGCTTTGTTCATGCCGGGGATCATCTTCATCAGCGAGCTCATGGAGCCCATCTTCTTGATCATTTGCAATTGATCGCGGAATGTCTCCAAGGTGAAGCCTTCGCTACGCATGGCTTCTTCCATCCGCGCCGCTTCGTCCTTGTCGATACTCGCTTCCGCTTTCTCGATTAGGGAGAGGACATCCCCCATATCCAGAATACGCTGCGCCATGCGATCGGCATGGAATACCTCAAGGGCATCGAGTTTCTCCCCCACGCCGACAAACTTGATCGGTTTTCCGGTTACGGCGCGAACCGACAGCGCGGCACCACCTCTGGCGTCACCATCGAGCTTGGTCAGGATCACCCCGGTAATATTGAGACGCGCGTCAAATTCTTTGACTACGTTTACTGCGTCCTGACCGGTCATGGCATCTGCTACGAACAAGATCTCATGCGGTTTAACCGCCGCACTGATTTGTTCCAGCTCTGTCATGAGGGTGTCGTCAATATGCAGACGCCCTGCAGTATCCAGAATCAGGGTGTCGTAACCGTGATTTACCGCGTAGGCACGCGCCTGGGTACAGATATCCACCGGACTCTGCTGTGGATCGGAGTCGAACACATCTATTTCGAGCTGGCGCCCCAAGGTTTTAAGCTGTTCGATAGCGGCCGGGCGATACACGTCCGCAGGAACCATGAGGGGCTTACGTTTTTCTTGGCGCAGCTTTTTGGCCAACTTGCCGCAGGTGGTAGTTTTACCCGCACCCTGCAGACCACAAAGCATGATGGTTACCGGTGGGCTGGCTGCGAGGTTGAGTTGATTATCCTCGCCCTCTCCCATCAGACGCCCGAGCTCTTCGCGGACGATCTTTATCACCTGCTGATCCGGCGTTAAACTCTTGAGCACATCAGTGCCCGTCGCACGCGCTTGGACCGCAGCAATAAAATCTTTAACGACCTTAAAGTTTACGTCGGCTTCGAGGAGCACCAGTCGCACTTCACGTAGGGCTTCAACAACCTGGGCCTCACTTAGACGCCCTTGCCCACGCAGCTTACTGAATACTGAATCAAGTTTGTCACTTAAACCGTCAAACATTTATTACCCCGTTATCTCTATATCAGCGCCTACAGCACTGCGCAAATTGTGCAAAAATAGCAGACAGCGACTATAGTTAGGGGCACCGACGTTGTCAAGAAAAATCCCCTACCTGTGCAAAGCCATCTGCCTGCGGCGCATAGATGCTAAATGGTTCAAGTTTCAACTGGCACAACGTCTGAAGAATCGCGTCCTCGTCCACGTCACTAAAACGCAGCACCATACCGCAGTCCGCTGAGATATCCGCCGGAACCGGTATCAGGAGGACATCAAACTTCTCTTTGAGTTTCCCTTCGGCTACCATCACGCGGTGAACCGAATTAAACACCAGCAGGCGATGATGTGCCTGTATCATTCTCATAATACGTTCCCCCTCGCCAATCCACCCGATTGACAGCATGCCCGCAAATGACTAAAGTGCCAGTTTCAGTCTAGATTGCAGATTGAAGTAACATCGATAATTTCATGCTCCAGAACCGAGCCGATCCCGTCGCGTCTCGCCAACCAAAACGCAGGACATCGCCCACCATCATGCATTTTTCTTGGATCTATTTGACCACGCTACTGGCCTTTGCCTTGCTGAGCAACATTGTGCTTGGCTATCTGCGCCAGAATGCGCGCAAGGGATCTCTGGTCTGGTTTTTCTATATCCACGCCTCCATCCCATTTATCGTATGGATGCGCACATCTCTTGACTTCGGCTGGCATGTAATTCCGTTCACCCTTGCATGTGCAGTTCTCGGTCAACTTAGCGGTGGATGGATGCACCGAAGAGCCAATCCGTGAGCATTAGATTCTCCACCTCTAGATTTGGTGCGACCACGCGTTCTATCGTCAAGACCCTCTTCGACGATATGGGGATCGCCTCGCGGATCGAGCAACACCAGGTCTGGACAATATGGGATAAGGTGGTCGGGGCCCAAATCGCCGCCCACGCACGCCCTGCAAGTATCCGCAACAACGTCCTTGAAGTCAGGGTAGATCACGCCGTGTGGATGCAGCAACTGCAACTCCTAAAGCCACAGATCCTCGCCAAGCTTAACCGCGAACTAAACTGCCCCCCTATCGACAGCATGTACCTGCGCCGCAAAACCCCAGAACCGCCAATCAGAAGAGAACCGCAAGTGGACCTGGTACTTCCGGAGCTCAGCACCATGGAGATGCACAGGGCAGAGCGCCTAGTTGAAACAATTAAGGATGAAAACGTGCGCAACGCCATGCTACGCCTGCTTAGCAAGCAGATGCGTCTGGACAAGCTCCGGCAGATTGAATGGACATCTCAGCAGCAGTCATAGTAGCTCGCAACCTCGGCGCTATAATTTGCGCGCGCGCTGCTGGCATTACCTCCTCCACCCTGCCCCTTCTCGCTTCCAACTTGACCTTCCGCGCTAACGCCCTCTGCATACACATACAGGGGTGGCTCAACCACCATTCCCTGGCCAGTCCCACGGCGTGCTTCGATAAGCAGCAGCCGCGCCTGCTCTCCCCAACGACTATGTACCATACGCACCCGCCTAGGCTCTAGCCCCCCGCCACGCATGGCAGTGACTATATCCACAAACCGCTCCGGCAGATGTACCATACTTAGGGTACCTCCCCCGCGCACCAATCGTGCCGCAGTTCGGACAAAATCTTCCAAGGTCCCACAAATTTCATGCCGTGAAATACGCCGCTCGTCTCCGGCAGATAAGCGCCCGCCCTGAGGGGAACGAAACGGAGGATTGCACACCACTCGGTCAAATAGAATCTGCGCTCCCGGCGTCCACTGGCACACATCCGCAGTTTCTATCCAGACTTGCTCTTCCAACTTGTTCAAGCGCACACTACGCTGCGCGCGTTGCGCCTGCGCTGCCTGAATCTCCACGCCAGTCACTTTAACACCGTTATGCAGCTTGGCCAGGAGCAAGGCGATAACTCCGCACCCACTACCCATATCCAGCACAATTTCATGTGGTTTTACCGTAGCAAAGTGGGCCAACAGCACCGGATCAAGGGAGAACCGGTACCCCCTGCGGTGCTGAATCAGTTGCAGACCGCCACAACGTAGTTGATCTAGGGTTTCGTCTTCATTTAACCAGCTATGCACTCCGCTCTTACCATTTTTGCGGCTATTTAATTCACCGTCCACCATCTCCGCCACCTTCATCGTACTCGCGCCCCGATAGAATGTTTTTCGCCCCTATTGCTGGGTGCAAAATTATTTTTGGCAAGCTATCCTCAACTAGATAAAAGTCGAGCCGTAAAGCAAAACGCGCCTTCAGGTTTACTTCCGCCACAGAGGATGCAGTTATCTGGATACTACAGAGAAAGGAATATAGCATGGCCAGGTTTTTAAAGAAAAAGGAAGCAACCCTGGGGCTCCCACCAGGCTCAGCCGTATTTGTTGGGGAGCAGAAAGTTGCCGCGATTAGCATTAAATCTATGTTGTATACGCAGGACAAATTTGAAGAAACAATTATTGACCCCTCAGCGTTACCCCTTTACGTAGAGATTGCCGAGCAAAAAACGCAGGTACAATGGTTTGACGTTGTTGGTCTTCACGACAGTGAGATGATTAAAAACATCGGTACCGCCTTTAACCTCCACTCTTTAACGGTAGAGGATATTCTTCACACCGGCCAGCGTCCAAAGATGGTGGAGTTTGACCACTACCTCTACTTTGTCCTGAAAATGATGTATTTTGATCAGAAATCTCAAATTATCCGCAGCGAGCAACTCAGTGTTGTCTTAGGTGACTCCTTCGTCCTCACATTTCAAGAACAACCCAGTGACGTTTTCGACCCTGTGCGCGAGCGGATTCGCAAAAGTCGTGGACGTATCCGCAAAAACTGCACCGACTACCTCACCTATACGCTCCTAGATTCTGTGGTAGATAATTACATCTCCTCAATCGAGCACCTTGGCGAACAGATAGAAGATCTTGAAGATGAGGTCATCACTAATCCCAACCAGAATGTCCTGGGGAAAATCAATCTTTATAAAAGAGAAATAAACTACTTACGCAAGACCGTGCGGCCAGCGCGGGAATTCATCCTCCAATTAAGCAAGCTAGAAAGTGATCTCATCTGTGAATCCAGCACCCCTTTTCTCAAGGATCTGCTCGACCTATCAACCCAGAGCGCTGAAACAATAGAAACCTACCGCGATATCCTTTCCGATTATCTTGAAGTTTACAGTACTGGGATCAACAATCGTCTCAACGAAATCATGAAGGTACTGACCATATTTTCGGCAATATTTATCCCTCTTACCTTTATAACCGGGATCTACGGCACTAACTTTGAGCACCTTCCCGAGCTACGTTACCGCTACAGCTATTTTATTTTCTGGGGGGTATTGATTTCTGTCGCGCTCTTCATGTTGCGCTTCTTCCGCCGACGCAACTGGCTTTAACTCTCTGTTCGACGTGGACTCGGGTTGCCCCGCAAAATTTATTCCCCACTCACAGTTGCGCATTCAAATTCAGCCGCTAAACTTAAGTGTCAGACAGCAGCCTGGCACCAGCGTAGCCAAAGCAGAACGGGAGCGCCGCGCAGTGAGGCTGAGCGAAGACCAGAGAATACAATCATAGCCACGAAAGGAGCAACACATGAAGGGGAACCCGCAACTTATTGCTGAACTCAACAATCGTCTTTCTGAAGAGCTTGGCGCCATCAATCAGTATTTTGTCCATGCTGAGATGTGCGAAGACTGGGGCTACAAAACCTTGCAGGAAGCCATAAAGAAGCGTTCCATACAGGAGATGATACACGCTGAGAAACTCATTGAACGCATTCTTTTCCTCGAAGGACGTCCGATTGTCAGCAATCTCAGCAAAATTAGCATCGGTGAGCACGTGGATGAGATGCACAAGAACGATAGTTTTGCCGAGACCGATGCCATAAAGCAGTATAACAACACCATTAAGCTAGCGCTGGAGGTGGGAGATAACGGCACCAAGGCGCTGTTAGAGCAAATCCTCAAGGACGAAGAAGAGCACCTTGACTGGATTGAAGAGCAACAGGATCAAATTGAGCAGATGGGGTTACAACGCTATCTGTCAAAGCAAACGCGCTAGCAACGTAGCTGTTCAGACAAAACACGATACAAAAAGCCCATCCTCAACGTGCAGGATGGGCTTTTTTGTTTTACGTGATCAGCTTAATATCTTACTCAGGAACCGTATGAGTGCAGTCCTGACAGAAGCAGGTTAACCCCTAGGTAGCAGAAAATTGTCGCCGCGAAGCCGATAATGGACAAAATAGCGGCACGCCGCCCTGCCCAACCCCGGGTTATGCGCGCATGCAGAAACGCCGCATAGATAAACCACACAATCAGACTCCAAGTCTCTTTGGGGTCCCAACTCCAGTAGGTGCCCCAGGCGTAGTTGGCCCAAGCGGCGCCGGTTATAATCCCGATGCTCAGCAGCGGAAAGCCGATCATTATAGCTTTATAGTTAAGGTCATCCAGAATTTTAGCGCTGGGAAACAGACTCAAAACGCCCCCTGCTTTACCGCGTCCCACATCTTCCTCTCTCCCCACCTTGATCAGATACATGATGGATACGCCACAGGCCACCGCGAAGGCAGCATAACCAAGGAAGCAAGTGATAACGTGATAGGTAAGCCAGTTACTCTGCAGCGCCGGCACCAGCGGTGCAATGGAAGAATCCAGACTTAATTGTGCCCAAGACATGGCTAGAAAAGCAAAGGGCAAAACAAACGCTCCCACGGCCTTCTGCTTGTACTTCCATTCGATGAGCAGATAAATCAGCAGGATGGTCCAGGAAAAGAACACTACCGATTCGTACAGGTTCGACATGGGTGCATAACCAGCCCCCCCAGGGATCTGGTAGGTTTCGTACCAGCGCAGCCCAATACCGACCGTTTGCAGAATAAAACCTAGAATAGCCACCCACGTCGCCAAGCGCGCGACACCAAAACTCTTAGTGGCTAAGAATGCGATAAACAATACCATTGAGGCAAAGTAGCTGATGGTAACAATATTAAAATACGATCCACTAGTCATGTTAGATCTCCCTGTATATGCAAAGCCAGCCTACGCTAGGTGTTTGTTAAATGCCTCTTTGAGCTTATCAAAGTAAAGCTCGTACGCAGGTTGATTCCGGTGCGCAGTTCCCACCAATCGAACTTGGACCTTCCCATCCTTCTCACGCAACACAACCCACATGCGCTGATGAGAGACAAAAAACGCTATCAGAGATCCAATGACCATCAGGGTACAGCCCAACCACACCACCCATACACCCGGGTCCTTGGTGGCCTGCAGGCCGGTGTAATAGCGCTGGGTAAAATCCTCCAGACTGAACAGGTAGGTTCCTTTACGCTGCTGATCAAACTCGGGGAAGTTCTTGAAGACAATAACCGAAATCTCATCTTCGCCCTGTTTTCTGACATTCAGACGTGCTGCAGGGCCGAAGTTACGGTACGAGGTGGTGAAGTCCGCCGCAGTTATGCTAGTTCCATCGGGCAGTTGCGCTTTTTCCCCTCTGCGCAGGGTATATACCTGCGCCTTGTCTTCGCCGCGCAGCTTCGCCTTGACGGTCATTATTTCTGAGCCCGCGGGGCCGAAGTTTGACTGATAGAAGGTTATGCCGTTGTGGGTCATCGGGTCGTTAACAATGATGGGGCGCTTGTCCACCACTACTACGCCATCCTCTTCTACGGTGAGGATACTCTTATACTCTTTAGGGCGCTGAGAATCCGGGTAATAACTTACGGAGAAAGCCTCGCACGTCACCTTGAATCCCAGATCTACGGGCTCGCCGCTACGCAACCACACCTTGTCGATGGAACCGCCCTCGGGGATATTGACATAGGCCTTATAACCAAAAACATTTCCAATTATGGCCCCAGTGAAAATAATCAGGATAGACATGTGGGTGACATACACACCGAAACGTGCATATTTGTTCTTTTCCGCGTAGAGGTATACCCCGTCATCAGTTTCAGTGCTGCGGGTGGCGGCAAAATTATCTTTAACAAATACCTCCATCCTAGGGCGAATCTCACTCAAGCTGCCACGCACGGTGCGTTCCACTGTATTAGGGAACGCATCTAGGACTGCCTGGCTCGGCACCAGCGTCGGCTTGGTTACTATTTTCCATACCCTGGGCAGGCGCTTAATTGAACAGCAGATAAGGTTGACGCAGAACAACATGAGCAGCCCGATAAACCACGTGGAGTGGTACATATCAAACATCTGCATTTTATCCAGAATTGCATATGTTTTCGGGCTAAAGACATGGAGATACTGCTCTTTAGTCTGATTCTGCTGGAGGACTGTTCCAATAATGGACGTCACTGCCAACATAATCAGGGTAAAAATCGATAATTTTAGGGAACAGAAAAAATCCCACAAGGCCATCAAAAAGCCACGTTTCTTTTGAGTCAAGGTCCTGATTCTCCTTCGCTGGTGCAGGCGCCGCCTCCGTCGCGCCAGCGCTTATGATAATTACAGCAGTCCGTCTGCTCTCAGACGCTGCTGCAGCCTCTCACTTTTCTCGGCAACTGCTTCTGCCATGAGGGTACGCGCCTTGGCCATACGTTCAGCCAAAGCCTGATCGGTGACCGCCAATAGCTGTACCGCAAACAGCCCGGCGTTCTTTGCTCCCGCCTTGCCTATGGCCATAGTCGCCACAGGAATCCCCCCCGGCATCTGTACCGTGGCCAGTAATGCATCGAGCCCTTTTAACGCTGTACTATCAATGGGAACCGCAATAACCGGTAGGGTTGTTTCAGCAGCTACAACTCCGGCCAGATGCGCCGCAGCACCGGCACCAACAATCAGGGCCCGGATTCCACGTGCGCGTGCGCTGACAACATACTCAGAGGTGCGCTGCGGAGAACGGTGTGCGCTGGTGACGAGCATTTCAAAGGGCACGTCAAATTCCTGCAGCGCCTGCGCAGCTTCGCGCATCACCTCATAGTCGGAATCACTCCCCATCAGTATTCCAATCAGCGGTTTTCCCATGGGATACATCCTTAATCTGTCGCCTCCATCTGAGGAGGTAGGTTTATGGTTACGTGGCAGAGCTCAATATACAAAAAGGGGTTTCTTCCAAACCTGCTTAAACTCTTAATAAAACTAGCGTCGGCGCAGGGCTTTTTGCCCAATATCGCGCCGCATCTGCATGCCATTCCAGCTTATCAGGTCAGCTCCGCCATACGCCTTTTGGATAGCAGCCTCGATGGTCTCAGCCCAACCGGTAACTCCAAGCACCCGCCCGCCGGCAGTTACAATCTTGCCATCCCGCAAGGCGGTTCCAGCTTGAAACACCTGCACCCCCTCAAGGGCATTGGCCGCGTCAATCCCGTGAATCTCGTCCCCTTTAGGATAGGCGTCAGGATACCCGGACGCAGCCAGAACGACACACACCGCAGCACGGTCGTGCCACTCCAACTCTGAAACGGTGAGCTCGCCACGCGCGCAGGCTTGTAACACCGGCACCAAGTCCGATTTCATGCGGCACAATAGGGGCTGGGCCTCGGGATCGCCGAAGCGCGCGTTGTATTCGAGCACCTTAAAGTCGCCCCCGTCGATCATCAGCCCAACAAACAGAATCCCTTGATACGGGGTCCCTTCTGCCGCCATACCATCAATGGTGGGTTGGACCACTTCGGTGACAATGCGCTCATACAGGGCATCAGTAACCACCGGAGCGGGAGAATAAGCTCCCATACCTCCAGTATTTGGTCCTTGATCTGCATCAAAGATTTGCTTGTGATCCTGCGCCGATGCCAAGGGGAGAATATTTTTACCGTCGGTAAAGGCAAAAAACGAAGCCTCCTCACCGTACAGGAACTCCTCAATAACCACCGAGTCCCCCGCAGCGCCAAACTTACCCTGCAGCAGAATCTCATCCACTGCAGCGATGGCCTCTGCTACGGTCTGAGCGAGGATAACCCCCTTGCCCGCCGCTAGACCATCAGCTTTCACTACGATAGGTGCGCCCTGCTCTTTTATATATGCCACGGCGGCATCGCGCTCGGTAAACGCTGCATAGGCCGCAGTGGGGATAGAATATTTAAGCATCAGATCTTTGGAAAAGCTCTTGCTTCCCTCCAGTTGTGCTGCTGCTTCGCTCGGCCCGAATAGATCCAGCCCGCCGGCACGGAATCGATCGGCTATCCCTAGGGTTAAGGGGAGCTCTGGACCAACCACGGTCAGATCGATAGCGTTTTCACGCGCAAAATTATACAGCCCCTCGATATCATCAACGGCCAAAGGAACCAACTGTGCCAATTCACTGATTCCAGGATTACCCGGCGCGCAAAATATTTTTTTCACCAGCGGTGACTGCGCCATCTTCCAGATTAGGGCATGTTCGCGCCCTCCACCACCTACGACCAGAATATTCATTGAACGCTCCATTTATAGCCCTAACTTCACACAACCTTGGACCTGCTAAGGGTTAGGTAATATTTCATATACTCTTTGAACTAATGACTTGAAATTTCCTACTAGTGACGGAAATGGCGCATGCCGGTAAACACCATGGCGATACCATGTTCATCAGCAGCGTCAATAACCTCCTGATCGCGGATCGAACCGCCCGGTTGGATAACTGCGGTCACCCCTTCTTTGGCGGCATTATCTAGACCATCGCGAAACGGAAAGAACGCATCCGACGCCATAGCTGAGCCCTTAACTGCCAGACCAGCTTGTTCTGCCTTGATGGCTGCAATCCGCGCTGAATTCACCCGACTCATTTGACCGGCACCCACACCGATGGTCATGTTGTCACGGGCGTAGACGATGGCATTTGATTTCACGAACTTTGCCACCCTCCAGCTGAACAACATGTCTTCCATCTCTTTTTCGGTGGGCTGGCGTTTGGTAACCACCTCCATTTCCGCGGTGAGGTCTGCGTCCACGTCCTGCACCAGCAGGCCACCATTGACCCGTTTGTATTCAAGCCGAGTCTGATTCTGTCCGGCCCAGGAACCACATTCGAGCAGGCGCACATTTTTCTTGGCCTTAATCACTTCAAGGGCTTCGGCACTAATCTTGGGTGCGATAATCACCTCTACAAATTGGCGCTCTACGATCGCCTTAGCAGTGGCCTCGTCGAGGGTGCGATTGAAGGCGATAATACCACCAAAGGCGGATTCACTATCGGTACTAAATGCGCGCTCGTAAGCGGTGAGCAAATCTTCCGCCATCGCGACACCGCACGGGTTGGCGTGCTTGACAATGACACAAGCTGGGGACTCGCCAAACTGTTTAATGCACTCCAGCGCCGCATCGGTATCGGCAATATTATTATACGACAGCTCCTTGCCCTGCAGTTGCGTTGCCGTAGCTATGTTTGCTTGGGTATTGCCCTTTTCTACATAGAATGCGGCATCCTGATGCGGGTTTTCGCCGTAGCGCATCACCTGCTTCTGCTGAAACTGCAGTGACAGCGTCTCGGGGAAATGGGTTTGTTCTGTACCGATACGGCAACCGAGCCAGTTGGAGATGGCACCGTCGTATGCAGCTGTGTGCTGATACACCTTCACTGCCAGACGAAAATTGCTCTGCTCGGATACTGAACCACCGCTGGCGCGCATCTCTTCGATCACTGAGGCATAATCAGCGCTATCCACCACAACCGTGACAAAACGATTATTTTTAGCTGCGCTGCGCAACATGGTGGGGCCACCGATGTCGATATTTTCTATCGCGTCTTCCAGGGTGCAGCCCTCTTTGGCCACGGTGGCTTCGAAGGGATACAAATTAACCACAACCATATCGATGGGCTCAATGCCATGTTCTGCCATTTTAGCGACATGCGCTGGGTTATCGCGTATTCCCAATAGAGCGCCATGCACCTTTGGATGCAGGGTTTTCACCCGACCATCGAGCATTTCGGGAAATCCGGTGTAGTCAGAAACGTCTTTTACCGTCAACCCCTCATTCCGCAATAAAGTTGCAGTCCCTCCGGTAGAGAGGATCTCTACCCCAAAATCGGATAGAACGCGGGCAAACTCTACGATTCCCTCTTTATCGGAAACACTTATCAGTGCACGTTTGATAACAGCCATGTCGAACCTTCTCTCGTAATATTAAAGATTATACTTAAAAATTTGTCCGTATCCACCTATTCAGACCAAGGCACTTATGTTTACGTGTTTCTCCGATAACAGACAAGGAAATTCCCCCTTCAGTGGTGCTATCCTTCATACACAAGGAGTTCTTTCGGGAGAGACGGGTGGTAAATATTTAAAAATTCAGGGCGCCCACAAAAGCACGTTCAAATGCTGGGGTGCCGGAAAGGGGGTATAGAGTGATCCTCTCACGCAGTTTTTTTAAGGTAAGGTCGGAGTCTTTGTCATTGAGAAACTGCACTAGACCGCCGAGCACTCCATCGGGGCTAAACACAACCTTTTCTATCATATATTCCGGCAGCAGCGCAATTTCTTTCAACATTTCTGGGCGTATGGCTGCACCCAGAGCCCCGGTAATATACACGCGTTCAATTGATGCAGGATCAACTCCTGCGCGCTCCACCAAGCATTGTGCCCCGGCATGTACCGCCCCTTTCGCAAGTTGAAGCTGGCGGATATCTTCCTGACTCAGACGCAAATCCACACCGGCATCGCGGTATAAGCGCAGATATGCCTGTTGCCCTTGCGCGCTATCCTCTACCCCCAGATAGCGCGCAAGGCTTGTCGCTACATCATCGGGGTCCGCAAGGGTGCCATCACGGCCCACCAAACCTGACTGCAGCCCCGCGACCAAGGCTTCAACCACGGCGCTGCCACACAGCCCGCGCGGCGCTACGTGCGCGCCTGAACCCTCTGGGGCAGAGATAATTTCAAAGCAGAAGCGTTCATCCTCAAGATGTACGCCACGAATAGCCCCACTGCGCGCCGACATACCGCAACTGATGTTTCCACCCTCGAAAGCGGGGCCAGCGGCCACTGAGGTTACAAGCCAGCGCTCTCCATCGAACAGGGCCATCTCCGCGTTGGTTCCCACATCCACGACAAGGGAACCAGCACCAGGATTACCCAGACCATACAGCACCGCAAGCAGATCACCCCCAACGTAGCCCCCCGCCAAGGGGAACAAAAATAGCGGAACCGGCAGCGTATCTACCGTCAGGGTAACGCCATCACAGCTGTCTGGACGATACGGCGGACGCAGAAGACCAGTGGGGTCTCCCCCCCGCGCCATTAGGGTGATGCCGGAATTTCCCGCCGCCACCGCACTCGAAATTGCCTGGGCCTCAACCCCGCTGTCTTTAAGTAATACAGCCAATAACTCGGCAATTCCGCAAAACAGGGCATGCTGCAGCTCCTGCCTGCCACTTGGTTGCGCTGCATGTTCTAGGCGGCGGATAATATCGTGGCCGAATGGATGCTGTGGGTTGAAGATAGAGGCTTGCGCCACAATCTGCCCTGCTGCATCTACCAGTTGACCACCAAGGGTGGTGGTACCCAGATCGAGGGCGAGCATTACATGTTGTTCCTTCTGGCGATAATCAGGCATGACTTCCTCGAAATTCAAGCGTGGTTGAAGCTGCAGTGATTGCAGTCGCGGGGCCAGGGGCGGAACCAGGTAGATACACCCGCGGCACCCGTTTACTCACCTGACAGAACACCTCGTAAGAGATGGAGCCAATACGTTCGGCCCAATCTTCGGCAAACACACAGACCTCATCTTCACAGCCCAGCAGAGTGACATCATCATGCACCGCGACATCGGGCACATCGGTGACATCGAGCATAATCCAGTCCATGCACACATTGCCGGCCACTGGTACTTTTCGCCTCCCCACAATAGCCTCAAATCCATTGGAGAGCAGGCGATTGTAACCATCAGCGTAGCCCACGGGTACAGCTGCGATCAAGGTTGGTCTAGTGGCGATAAAATGTTGCCCATAAGAGACTCCCCGTCCGACCGGAATCCACTTCAAGTGAGCAATTTTACTTCTAAAATTCATAACCGGACGCAAGTCTAGGCGTGTATCGGCCAGAGGCTGTCCGCCATACAGGGCAAGCCCTGGGCGCACTAGATTACACATGGGGCACGGAGGGGAAAAACTGGCGGCGCTGTTGAAGGCATGGATATAACGCGGCGCATAACCCTCAGCACGAATCTGTTCCACCCCACGCGCAAAGATCTCCATCTGCCTAGCGTTGAGGGGACTTTCTGGCTCATCTGCCAAGGCAAGATGGCTCATAACCCCTACAATATCAACGTTAGGGTAATGCTTTAATTCGGCTAGAAAAGGGGGTAATTCTTCAGGCTGAAGCCCCAGACGTCCCATCCCAGTATCCAGCTTGATATGACAGTTGCAACGCCGCCCTTGACGCGTGGCCGCACAGTTAAGGCGCTCGAGTTGATCAAGCTCGAATACAGCGGTATGCATCTGTTCCGAGAGCACCACATCTTCTTGACCGGGCCAAGCTCCACCCAACATCAAGATTGGTTGTACGATACCGGCGCGGCGCAATTCCAGCCCTTCTTCGGCGATGGCGACCCCGAACATGGAGACACCGGCATCCTGCAAGGTCTGGGCAACAGGCACCGCACCATGTCCATATGCGTCGGCCTTTACCACGGCCAGCACCTCTACATTAGCCTTGGCCGCATCGGCCCCTCTGGCATGATTATGCCCAGATGCGATGCCAGCATTAAGACTGCGGCGCAGCTGCGTGAAATTATGGCGCAGAGCGCCTAAATCTATTTCTACTCTGGTTGGACGATGTGCATAGTGCATGGTCAGGAATAAGAAACACTTGATAGGATTTAGGTTACTAAACACAATAGGAAAGGAGGTTCACAAGCAAAGAGGGTGAACATCCTCGAGGCGAACGGGTTTTTGTACCATGAGGCCGTAACGGGTGTAAAGTTATTCTGCACTTGGAGTTGACAGCCCCCGGCTAATGGCTTACGGTTGCACGCAAAACTAAAGCTGGGGGAGTGGATAATGCCACTGAGAGCTCATACCGAAGCGACCCTTGGAACCTGATCCGGGTTATGCCGGCGTAGGGAAGCGACACGAAACACACATATCCTCTCGTGTTTACACCGCATCTCTTGCAGATGCGGTTTTTTTATTGGAGGCACATACACATCATGCACCCTGCGGAAGAAAATTCAGCCCAAATTTCAATCCAAACTCTAACTCGGAAACACAGAATCCTCGGACTGTATGTCATTACTCCAGATGGCTCGGAGGTGGAGATCCTCGCAGCAACCCGACTAGCCCTCAAAGGTGGGGCCGCCATCGTGCAACTACGCGACAAACATTCACCGTTTGCGCGCCAGCTCAGCACTGCGATAAAACTCAGAAAACTGTGCCACACCTACGCTGCATGCTTTATTGTCAACGACAGTGTCGAACTAGCACGACAAGCCAACGCCGACGGGGTACACCTCGGTCAAGATGATGGCGATGTAGTTCAGGCTCGGGCACAGTTGGGGCCGGATAAAATTATTGGCGTATCCACGCAAAATGTGGTCCATGCCCTGCGAGCACAGGAGCAGGGAGCCAACTACATCGGTTGCGGCAGCGTCTACCCTACACACACCAAAGGTGACGCCGTCCATATAGGCGTTTCAGAGTTGGCCCGTGTATGTGCCGCGGTCAACATCCCTGTGGTAGCTATCGGTGGCATCTGCGCGGCGAATCTTCCCGAAGTTATTCGCCACGGAGCATGCAGTGCCGCCGTCGTCTCCGCCGTGATGAACGCGCCACGTCCGGATGTGGCGGCACGTGAAATGAGCCTGATGTTTCGCCAGATGAAAAGCAACACAGATTTTCTTCCACCCCTTGGGAGCGTGCTCACCATCGCTGGCTCTGACTCCAGCGGTGGTGCTGGCATCCAGGCAGACTTAAAAACTATCACCTTGCTGGGCAGCTACGCCAGCAGCGCAATTACTGCCCTTACCGCCCAGAACACCACCGGGGTCCAGGGAATCCATCCCGTAGCAGCGGATTTTGTGGTGCAACAGGCGCAATCTGTTCTCGACGACATCGACGTTGACGTTATTAAAACCGGCATGTTGTTTAGTACCGAAATCATCCGCGCGGTGGCAAAAATTCTGAGTCAGGCACCAACCCTGAGCGTGGTTGATCCCGTCATGATCGCCAAGGGGGGTGCCCACCTGCTTCAAGCTGAAGCCGTTACCGCATTCAGGGAGGAAATTCTTCCCCAGACCTATCTGCTGACCCCGAACATCCCTGAAGCTGAAACCTTAACCGGCATCAAAATAACTGATATCGCTGGGATGGAAGAAGCCGCCTGCGCTCTCCAAAACCTAGGAGCAGCACACGTGTTGGTAAAGGGTGGGCATATGGATGGAGTTCCCATTGATATACTGCGCTACGGATCTGAATCGCTCCGCCTAGAGGGAGAGCGCATTGACTCGGTGCATACCCACGGCACCGGTTGCACCATGGCTGCCGCGCTGGCTGCCCTGCTATCTCAGGGGTTTGCGTTACCGGATGCCGCCCGCGCCGCCAAAGAATTTATCCACACCGCCATAACCACAGCTCCGGGACTTGGCCATGGTCATGGCCCGGTAAACCACTTTGTTGCAGCAGAAAAACTCCGCTGTCACCTACATCACCCATAGAAGAGGACCCATAAAATGACCCTGATGGAATCTGCCCGCAAGGGGATTATCACCGCCACCCTGCGCCAGGCCGCGGAAGTTGAAGGTATCGATCCTGAAATTCTGCGTCAACGTGTTGCCGCCGGAACGGTGTGCATTTGCCACAACGTCAAACATACCCATGGCATCCCACTGGCTGTTGGCGAAGGACTCAAAACCAAGGTCAATGCCAATATTGGCACCAGTAAAGACGATACCAACATCGACAACGAACTGGCCAAAGCGAAGGTAGCTATAGCTGCCGGGGCGCATGCCATCATGGACCTGTCTACCGGTGGCCCCATAGATGAGATTCGCGCTGCCATTATCGCCCAGACCAACGCTTGCATCGGCAGTGTCCCTTTGTATCAAGCCGCGGTTGACACCGTATCTAGGAAAAAGAAAGCCATGGTTGAAGTGACCGTGGATGAAATTTTCGACGGCATCAAGAAACACCTGGATGACGGGGTCGATTTCATCACGGTTCACTGTGGCGTAACCCGCCGCAGCCTTGAAGCGATGGATCTGCAAGGG
>JAQUDG010000113.1 GCA_028685815.1 Desulfuromonas sp. | reverse complement strand
CCGCCCCGCCACGGCACCCTCTCCCTTTGTTCTGAGCCTTTCCAACGAACTGCAGGAGGACAAAAAATCGATCTATGCCGACACGCGCCTGTTTCACGGCCCTGCACTGCAAGGACTTGAACAAGTTCTAGGACTTAGTGCCGAGGGAATCAGTGCCTTAGCCCGCAACACCGCCACCCCAGCGAGTTGGATGCAGACTCCGCTACGCCACAACTGGCTGAGCGCACCCATGCTGCTAGACAGTAGCTTCCAACTCATGATTCTATGGTGTTTTGCACGCCAACAATGTGTTTCGTTGCCCAGCTATATCCGCCACTACCGCCAATATGTGGATACCGTTCCGGCGCAAGAACTTACACAGATTAACTGCCTCATACGCAACAGCAGCGCTTCCATGGTTCAAGCAGATATAGACTTTATCACCCCGGATTCAAGCCAGCTGCTGGCGCGCATTGAAGGGTATGAGTGCACCATGACGGACAATCTAGGCGGTGCTTTTGCCTGCAACACCCTAGCTTAGCGCCTAAACAGGAGTTTTTATGGATATCCAACTGGAGTGCCTACCCTGTTTTGTCAAACAGACCCTAAGTGTACTCAAGATGGTGGAGGCGGAAGAAAGCACACGCGAGACCATTATGCGCCAAGTATTGAGTACCCTTGGCAGCATGGATTACAACCAATCCCCACCACAACAGGCACAGCAAATTCACGCCTTGATTCGTGAGCTGTGCAACAACCCAGATCCCTATGCAGCGCAGAAACGCGTCGATATGGATTTGGCGCTACAGCTGTATCCAATAATTGCTCCTGATGTGGAGAACGCCGAGGATCCATTTTATGCTGCTCTTCAGATGGCGATAGCTGGAAACAGTTTAGATCACGGGGTCTACCATGACCTAAGCTCAGCTCAAGCGCGTGCATTCTTAGAACAGGGGCTGCACAGCACGATTGTTGGGGATTTGTCCCAGTTTCGTGCCGAGATTGAAGCGGCTGAATCTATTTTATATCTGGGGGATAATGCCGGAGAGATTGTCTTCGATCGTTTCTTGCTTCAGCACCTGCAGCACTGCAATATCACTTACGCCGTACGTGGTGGCGCTATACTCAACGACGCATTACTCGCCGATGCCAAGGATGCAGGCATTGATAAAATGGTAACCCGCCTTATTGATAATGGAGATGATTCTCCAGGAACGGTGCTATCCCGTTGTTCCTCTGAGTTCCAACAGATCTTCGCCGCCGCCGATCTTATCATTGCAAAAGGGCAAGGCAACTATGAAACCCTGAGCGAACACAGCGCAAATATCTATTTTCTGTTGAAAGCCAAGTGTCCAGTGGTCGCAAACCACATCGGCTGTGAAGTTGGAGCTGCCCTGGTCTATCGGCGCCAACCTAACTGATAACAGTTCCCTTACAGACATTCAAATTCGAGGAGCATCATGTCCAGCACCTACGGTACCCTGTTTAAAATATCCACCTTTGGCGAATCCCATTGCCCCGGAGTTGGTGCCGTGGTTGACGGAGTACCTCCACGCCTGCGTATCACCCCCGAACAGCTCCAAGTACAGTTGGATCGGCGCCGTCCCGGGCAGAACAAGCTCGGTACCCAACGTAAAGAATCCGATAAAATTCAGATTCTGTCCGGGGTGGAAAACAACCTTTCATTGGGGACACCCATTGCCCTTCTGGTAGCCAACACCGACCAACGCCCCGGTGACTACAGCAGCATGCGCGACATCCCTCGCCCATCGCATGCCGATTTTACCTACACCATGAAGTACGGTATCAACGCCTCCAGCGGCGGTGGCCGTGCCAGTGCGCGCGAAACCATTGCCAGAGTCGCCGGCGGTGCCATCGCCGAGATTTTTCTAACCACCAAATATGGAATCGAGATCATAGCCTGGGTCAGTTCGGTGGGCAACATTGATGCTCCGGCGGTGGATATGGACAACATCACCCGCACGCTAGTGGATCAGAATGACGTACGCTGCCCCGACAACGTCAGTGCGGCTGCCATGGAAGATGAGATTGAGAAGGCAACGGCAGCTAAGGATTCCATCGGCGGCATTATCACCTGTGTGTGCCGCAATATCCCTGCAGGCTGGGGTGAACCAGCCTTCAACCGCCTGGAAGCAGCCCTGGCCCAAGCCATGCTCTCAATCCCAGCTGCAAAAGCCTTTGAGATAGGCTCCGGCTTCGGCGGAACCCGCCAGCGCGGTTCAGTACACAATGACCCCTTCGTGCGCAAACAAGACCGGCTCGGCACCAGCAGCAACAACAGCGGCGGCGTGCAGGGAGGAATCTCCAACGGAGAACCCGTCTACTTTCGCGTAGGCTTCAAACCCACCGCCACCATCGGGCATCCCCAACGCACCGCCACCTATGCCGGAGAAGAAACCATTTTAGCCGCTAAAGGGCGTCACGACCCTTGCGTTGTCCAGCGCGCAATACCGATAGTTGAAGGGATGGCTGCGCTGGTATTAGCGGATATGGCGCTGATGCAGCAGGCTAGACTTGGGTAAGCTACTTATCCCTCACCTGACAATGGTCTATCTAAAAGTTCGATAGCGGATTGTTTGCAGACACGTCCAACAGACAAAGTGCAGGAGATTCGCCTGTCTTTAAGAATTGTATTTAAACTTAATACATAGAGACTTTATGCCCCCATGCTTTTAGACTTATTTTCCGCTATCTTATTTTCACTAAGAAATAAAGCAGCCATTTGTGAAAATCCCCCTGCTGTTCCACGGCAATATTTCTGCGCTCCAAAGAATGGTTATAATTTGATATGAGCTGTTCAGGAAGTTGGATCATTGCTTATCCCGGTTTTATAGTTATCTGGTTATTTTTATTGATAGCAGGTTAGGGAGATGCTGTAACACCGAGAGCGCAATTGTCAAACAGGTAGGATGTGTGTAAGTTGGCCAGAACTGTATAATAACTTGTTAGAGAATCGAATTCACTATGTCACTCTCTGCTGACGACCTGAAGACAGGTATGACCGTTGCTGCACTGCTTATTTCTTTGATCTCGTTGTACTTCACGAAGACAAACTGGATTCAGTCGAACCGACCTATCGTGACCGCGTTCGTCACAGAGCATCATTCTGGAAATATGGCTGCAACATTTAATCTGGTGATTGCAAACACAGGAAACAGACCTGCTGTTCGTGTCCAAATGCACGCGTCATCGGAGAATATCAAGCGGCTTCTTGAAACTAATGCATCTAGAAAAAATGTTCAGATGATTGAGTCGAATTTTCTGAAATCGAGTGAGATTCCTTTACTGCGAAACGGCGAAGAGCTGACAACATCGTTTGGTGCTTTCACAAACAATCCGGACGAAGGTCCATGGCTTAAATATGGATCAGAGACAGAAATTATTATTAAGTACCAAGACTTGCATGGCAGAAAATTCGAGTCAAACCAACCGCTTAAAATTTACGCGCGCGAGGGTTTTGGTGGTGGCGTCTGGGGTGACGCTAAGGTCTAACCAGCCATTCAATGCGGACGGTCACGCCGCCGCTCAATTTATTCGTTCAGGTTGTAGAAAAACCTTTAGGTATTTTATATTTGAGAATGTTTAGCGCTGCTATGTAAATTTTGGTGTTATTGGTGATGAAAAGTACTTCATGGTTTATGTAGAATCGCTATTTCTAGTATAAAAAATGATCAATTTTATGGCTGAGTTTTTTCTACAACCTCGTTAGAAACCAAAGAAACAATGGAGTAATTATAAGTGCCTATTTTCGATATTTCAGGAGACAAGCTATCTGCCGTTGAGCAGAAGAATTTTGCTCTGGAAAAGGATTTGCAGTCCCTGATTGAGAAAAATCTCGAAACGGTTTTCAATTGCAGATTCATTGCCAGCGAGTTTTCAACCGGCGCACAACATGCAGGTCGAATTGATAGCCTTGCTCTATCAGAAGAAGATAATCCGGTGATTATCGAGTACAAGAAAATCGAATCATCGGAGCTTATCAATCAAAGCCTTTTCTACTTGCACTGGATTCAAGATCACAAAGGTGATTTTGAGATCGCGGTACAAAAGCGGTTGGGGAGTGGCGTAAAGGTTGATTGGTCTGACGTGAGGGTTATTTGTATCGCCCCAAACTATAAGAAATATGATTTGCATGCGGTGCAAGTGATGGGCGCAAATATTGAGCTATGGAAATACCGCTTATTTTCCAACAATTCTCTTTATCTGGAAGAAGTTTTCCATACGGCTAAAGCAGTATCAACGTCTGCGGTTACCACTGAAAACAGATACAAAAATCCTGTCATGGTTGAGGCTGGGAAAAAAGCCGCGCTAACCCGCGCTACGACAACCTATACATTTGATGAAAGGCTCAACGGGAAAAGCGACGAAATCCAAGAGTTAACCGCAATCATACGAGAATTCATTATTGGCTTAGATGAATCAATTGAAGAAGTGCCAAAAAAGTTCTACGTCGCTTACAAAATATCGCAGAACATCGCTTGCATGGAAGTTAAAGGCAAGAACGTCAAGCTGTTTTTAAAACTCAAGCCGGCGGATATTCCAGAGGACACAAAAAACTATCGAGATGTAACATCAATAGGTCATTACGGCACCGGTGATGTCGAGTTTACCGTATCTTCGGAATCGGAGTTCGAGCCAGTTAAGGAGTTTGTAGCAATGGCTTACAATAAGGTCGGTGGCTAATGTCTTTTAATCGGGTAGCGGGGGTTTTTCTCCCCCAGAGCCCACACCCCCCTGCATGCGGCTCCGCACAGGGCGGTTCATCAACCATGATGAAATGTAATCCAACTCCCTTAAACGAGGTCTGACCAGGCTAGATAGCTAAAATATAAACAATTAAGTTCAAAAAACAAACTTTAAGGAATCTTATGTGGCTAGAGCTAATCGGCATCATATACCCGGTCAAGTCTGGCACATTACACACCGCTGCCATAAAAGAGAGTTTCTTCTTAAATTCTCAAAGGACAGAAGGCGTTGGCAGCAATGGTTGTTTGAGGCAAAAAAACGCTACAAACTTCAGGTTCTTGATTTTGCAGTGACTTCCAACCATATCCATCTACTGGTTGTCGACAGTGACAAAGGCGTTATCCCAAACAGCCTTCAGTTAATTGCGGGAAGAACAGCTCAGGAGTTCAATAAACTAAAAAAACGTAAAGGTGCATTTTGGGATGATCGCTACCATACAACTGCAATCGAGACGGGAGAGCATTTACTCCGTTGTATTGCATACATAGATTTAAATATGGTGAGAAACGGTGTTGTGACGCATCCATCATTGTGGGAGCACGGTGGATATAATGAAATACAATATCCCCGCGAGCGCTATTCGATACTTGATAGAGATAAACTGGTTGCTTTATCCGGCTGTAGTTCTGATGAGCAGTTTAGAACTATACATAGGCAACTGGTTGAAGAAAGCCTGCAGTCGGAAAGAATGGATCGACAACCGGAGTGGAGTTACTCGCTGCGCTCTCAATTTTCCGGTGAGCAAGGAACTAGTTGCCTATATGGTCCAGCTTCTCAATTGGGGAATTTTTGTTTCTGATGCAGAACTCGCAGAATACGAATCGTTGATCCATCAACAAAATAGGAGACGATCATTGAAACTTCAGGAATAATGAGCAATCTGCCTCGGATTCCATCTCGTTGAACGCCCATCAAGGGATGATCAATTAAATTTTCAACTTTCGCCTCGATGATTTCATCAGTTTTTTCAGCAGCATCAGGGTTGAAGACGTAAAGAAACTCAAAAATTTCTTCACGATCATTTAAAGATTCTTCTTCCCAAAAAATCATTGATGACCACGATTGCGAACTTTGGCTTTACGTTGAGCCATTTGAGTTTTTGCAGAGCCATTCTCGACGAACACAGCTTTGCCGGAATCAAGTTTGTCAAACGCAAGGTTTACTTGTTCTGTAAGCCAAGTATCATGGGACAAGGCCTTGCGCTGTTGCTCGGCTAGCTGCTCAGTTAGCTCACGGCAAGCGTCACTGAGAGTACGGCCTTGGCTTTCTGTCATTTGTTGAGCTAAGCGTTTTGTTTCTTCTTTAACACGAAATTGAATTCTGGTGTCCATGAGTCGCTCCTGAGTTTAGCGTGTTCACAAATGTTAGCACTTGAATCGACTGAAGGCAACTAACCATAAAATCAACCGGACGGAACATGCTTCTGCTTTAAATTGAAAAGCAAAACCAAATTGCGGAAGGTCACGCAAGTTCGCGTCACCGCCGGTTATCATGAACTGTTACGCATCACAAAGGAAAGTTATGCCGACTCTCAAAATTGCAACTGGTTTTCTACTGATGATGTGTTCAATTGCACATGCTGGGGATACCTTTTATAGCAAAAGCTACAACACCTGTATTGATGCCTCGGGTGGTGCAACATTTAAAATAATTGACTGCATCAAGGACGAGCACATTAAACAAGATAAGAGACTCAATGCCGCATACAAAAAACTTGGCCTTCAAGTCTCGCCAGACCAAAAGAAGCTGCTTGTAACTGCGCAACGGCTCTGGATCCAATATCGTGACGCAAATTGCTCTTTCTACTATGACCCCGATGGTGGTAGCGTCGCGAGGATAAATGGCGTTGCATGCCACCTTGAAATGACTGCACAGAGAGCCAATGAGCTGGAAAATCTAGCAAAGTGATGCCTAACTAGTCGTTAAACTAGGCTTAATCCAGGTGTTAAAGGGCAAAAGCTCTGACATGGCATATAATTATCAGGATACGGTCTTTGCGGGCTTGACCCGCAATCTGGCTCTAACACTGGAGCCTCCCTTTTGATGGGATCCTGAATCGAGTTCAGGATGACGGTGGGAGGAGTAAGCTACCTAGAACTCCAACGCACCGCTACCTATGCTGGAGAAGAATCAACCCTGGCCGCTAAAGGGCGATACGACCCCTGTGTTGTACCGCGCGCAACACCCGCTGCTATGGGATTAGCTGATATGGCGCTGATGCAGCAGGCTAGGCAGGGATAACTTCACTCAAGTCCAAGCTACCTTCCAAATACGCAAAAAGGCTGCAAACGGTTAAACCGATTGCAGCCTTTTCTGTGGCTTACGCCAAATGCGCAGAACCTAATGTAGATTTAATTGAGGTTGTCTTCAATGCGGATCGACATGCACTTATCCTTCACACAGGGGAGGGATTCTATCCTCTCCAGCGCCTGGCGTACACTTTCCTCTTTGGCGTCGTGGGTCATCATGACGATGGGGAGTGTCCCTTCGAGAGTGTTTTCTGGCATCTCGTCGGATTGAATCATGGAGCCGATGCTGATACCGTAATCACCTAGAATGGTGGATATTTTCGCCAACACGCCGGGAGCATCTTCGACGATAAAGCGCAGATAATAACGCCCTATCAGATCGTCCATCGCTTTGACCGGCAGGCGCTCAAGTGCAGCAGGGGTATACCCCAGCGCAGGAGTGAAGGTAGCAGCTTTGCTGTCAATGGCACGAGCGATACTCATGACATCTCCCATAACCGCGCTCGCCGTTGCTTCCATCCCAGCACCGCTGCCATGCAGCATCACAGAACCGACAAAATCTCCGTTGAGGCGAACGGCATTGAATACGCCGCGTACATCGGCCATGGGGTAGCTATCGGGCACCATGGTTGGGTGTACCCGCGCCTCTATGGAACCGTTATCGAGTTTTCCGACGGCAAGCAGTTTTATTTGATACCCCAGCTCCTGTGCAAATTCGATATCGAGGGCTGAAATACGCGTAATTCCTTCGGTATAGATCTGCTCAAAATCGACCCAGGTGCCAAAACACGTGGAAACCAGAATCGAGAGCTTGTGCGCGGTGTCGATCCCTTCAATATCAAACGTTGGGTCGGACTCGGCGTAGCCAAGTTTCTGGGCGTCAGCAAGCACGCTAGAAAAATCTTCCTGATTTTCCGTCATTCGGGTAAGGATGTAATTACAGGTGCCGTTGAGAATACCATAAATGCTTCTGAAACGGTTGGCGCACAGATTTTCGCGTATAGAAGAGAGGATAGGAATCCCACCCGCTACGGCAGCCTCAAACAGCAGGGTTACCCCGTTTTCATCTGCGGTGCGCAGCAACTCCTCCCCGTGCAGGGCCAGCAGTGCTTTATTCGCGGTCACTACGTGCTTGCCATTTTTAAGTGCCTGCAGCACAAAGGCGCGAGCGGGCTCGTAACCGCCGATAAGCTCGATAACTACATCTATATCCGGGTCGTTAAGTAGCTCCTGCGCATCTTCACCAAGAACTCCGGGTGCGAGACAAACTCCGCGATCTGCTGCTATATCCCGATCTACAACCCGGGCAAGTTCCAGCGTGCGCCCCAAACGTTGCTCAATCAATGCGGCATTATTCTGGATCACCTTGATTACCCCG
>JAQUDG010000014.1 GCA_028685815.1 Desulfuromonas sp. | reverse complement strand
GTACTCTGGTGAGCCTAACCAATATTACCGGGATCATTGGTCCCCTTTTATTTGCCTTTATTTATAGTTATAGCGTCGCTTATTGGGATGGTCTGTTATGGCTGATGGGGGCAATACTTTATGCTATGTTGCTTATTACCGCTTATTTTCACCAAAGAAAAAAGGTCAGGGGGTCAAATCTGCCGTTGACTAAAGCCTGAAGCGAGGTAAGCTGTTTCCATGTCGAGACCATTACGCATAGAATATCCCGGTGCCTGGTATCACGTAATGAATCGTGGGCGACGGCGAGAGGACATTTGTCAGGACGAAGAGGATTACTTACTGTTCCTGAACGTATTACAAGACACAGCAAAGATGTGGAACTTAAACGTCTCTGCCTATTGTCTGGTGTCAAATCATTATCATTTATTAGTGCAAACACCGGACGGTAACCTGTCTCGTTGTATGCGCCATCTTAACGGAGTTTACACCCAGCGTTATAATCGCAGACACAGCACTGACGGCCAATTGTTCCGTGGCCGCTACAAAGCTGTGTTGGTCGAAGAGGATAGCCATTTGTTGGAACTATTACGCTATATCCACCGGAACCCTATCGAGGCCTGTATAGTTTCAGAGTTGGAAGCGTATAAATGGAGTAGTCATCTAGGTTATCTTGCTGACGAAAGACGATGGCAGTGGTTGCAGCGCGAGCCACTGTTGAATATGTTTTCATCAACAAGAAAAACAGCTTTTATAAATTATCTCTCCTTTGTGAATCAGCAGGATTCTGAAGAGGTGCAGCAATTTTTTTCACGTAAAAATCTTCCGTCGATATTTGGTTCTGAAGGATTTATAAAAAAGGTAAGAAACAGGTGCGAATTTTTACTTAAGGATAAAGAGATTGCAGGGAGAGAGGTTTTCGCTGTCGATGCTACTGCAGTGATCAAAGCAGTTTGTGAGGTGTGTCAGGTCACTGAAGAGGAGTTAACCACCGCCAGACGGGGCGTTACCAACCTTTCAAGAGACTTAGCTGTTTATACACTCAGAGCACATAGCCAAAGAACGCTTGCTGAAATTGGCAATGTAATCGGATGCGAGAACTATAGCACCGTTAGTTCTGCAATTGAGCGCATGAAAAAAGCGTTGGATAGTGAGGCGAAGGTGCAAAAACTATACAAGAAAATTTGTTCAAAACTTAAAATTGGTCAAAGGCAGACTTGACCCCTTTCTTCTGGCAACAATCAATCCTGACTGTTTTGCCTCTGGTTATATTTTTCACGAACTATATTGGGCAAGTTCTAAGAGAATCCCGTCCGGCCCATAAAAGTACACCAGGCGTTTTCCAGTTTTTTCATATGTTTGGATGTCGCTCAGGAATTCCACTTTCATCTGTCGAAGTTTCTTGACCGTCGCTTCAATATCGCTCACGGCAAATGCTATATGGCGAAATCCGAGTTGGTTTGCCTTAGTCATATCGGGATCTCTATTCGAGGAGGGGTGGCGATATTCGAGGAGCTCAATCGCTATTTCCGAACCAGGCAAATGTAGAGAAACGTATGACGCATCTACCTCGTCTAGACCTACGATCGCTGAAATCCATTCACCAGAAAGTACGGATGAATCCCCCTTCTTAAAGCCAAGATTGAAGAAGAATTCCTTAGCTTTGTTAATATCGGTGACTACAATATTGATGTGATCCAAACGTTTCAGCATGAGTTCTCCTCTGAAATATATCTCCTGAATTCGTATAATAAGTGCATAGCCCCGCAGGTGGTCAATGCAAGTATTACATATGAGACAATAAAGAAGGCTCAGGTGTAAACTACGCAAGCAGTTACCACACTATTTGCGGAGGTTAGCTATGAGCTACAAGCACCTGAACCTTGAAGAACGCGGATTCAAGTCGTAAGTGCAACCGTTGGGTTGATTCCAAAAAATACCTGATTAGGCGTTTTGAAGCCAAGACATTTCCTGGAGCGATTGTTGATTTTATCCATCACTCCCTGGATTTCTTCGTCAGTCACTTCAGTAAGAACTTTTCCTTTCGGAAAGAATTGGCGAATAAGCCCGTTGGTGTTCTCATTCAGACCGCGCTCCCACGAATGGTAGGGATGTGCGAAGTAACCATTGGACTGAAGTTCTTTGTCAATATCCTGATGCAGCGCAAATTCTTTGCCGTTGTCGTAGGTGAGCGTCTCCACATATGAGGCCAACGGCAATAACTTCCGCACAATGACGGCCTTGACCTCTTTTGCTGTTCGGTTGCAAGCTTTGTCGATTATACTCCAGCGGGTCTTACGCTCCACTCTGGACTGACGTGGATGCTTTCTTCTTGTCGCAGCCAGTAACTGATTTGTTCTGGGCTCCAATACTCGCGGAGTAAATGCTCAACGCGTTACCAGTTCTGGCGATTAATGCGTTGAGTCACTTTGCTTTGGCGCCGGCAATTATCAGCTTGGTTTGGGCGATAGCCTCTCTGGCCACAATTGCGTGCCATTTCCCGGTCAATGGTGGACTTATGACGGCCAAGGAGATTAGCAATTTGAGTCTTCGATTAACCGGCTGTTTGAAAAACAGAAATCTGGCATCGTTCCTCTCGGGTAAGCTGCGTGTAGTGACTCATCGTGCTCCTCTAACTTTGGTCGGTGAAAGAAGCCGTGAGCCTACCGCAGCTTATCCTTCAAACCTAGTTTTTAGAGTTGCACCTACGAGTTGTATTCATGGCCGGTTATCTGCAAGATCCTAACCGGACACTACTGGGATCAGTTGGTTTTGCTCAAAATACACTTCATCAGAGCACTCATCTGACAATTAAAAATTCAAACAGCTTGTTTATGTGGTCTTGCGGCGGGTTCCCTTTTGCGCTTCTTTGCGGGGCGTTATTTGTTATGGCTCTTGCCAAGGCGCTTTTTCTTGATTTTTTCTAGCAAGGTCGTGCGTTTGAGGTTCAGCAGTTGTGCGGCTTCTTTTTTGTTGCCGCCGGTCTTCATAAGAGCCTGTAATATAAGGCGATCCTCGAATTCACTCACTTGAATGTTGAAATCCGTTTTGCCATTTTTGCTGTCTGGGTTAAGTGTAGTGTCGCTGGATGAGTGCAGATATTTTTCCGGTAGATCATCGGGGAATACGATTTTACCGGTGTGCAGAATGGACAAACGTTGTACCAGATTTTCGAGTTCTCTGACGTTTCCTGGCCAAGGATATTGCTGCAAGCACTCTATAGTACTTTGGGCAAAGCTGAACACCGGTCTTTTTTTGCTGTGACAAAAGCGTTCGGTAAAGGTGTCTAGCAAGAGAGCGATATCATCACGACGCTGATGCAGTGCGGGAATATGTAACGGAACAACGTTGAGGCGGTAATAGAGATCTTCGCGGAACGTTCCATCTTTTATGGCCTCTTCTAGATTGCGATGGGTGGCCGCAACAATTCTGACGTCTATTTTTACACTTTTTACACTCCCTACAGGTTCAAACTCTTTTTCCTGGATTACGCGCAAAATTTTGGCTTGGAGCAGTGGTTTCATATCTCCAATTTCGTCCAAAAATAAAGTTCCCCCATCTGCGTGGTGTAGTCGGCCTTTTTTGTTAGCGGTGGCACCGGTAAAAGAACCTTTTACATGTCCGAATAGTTCACTTTCTAGGAGTTCTTCAGGGATAGCCGCACAGTTGATGGGGACGAAGTTGTTATGTTTTCTAGGACTGTTGCTGTGTACTGCCCGCGCAACCAATTCTTTGCCGGTGCCACTATCGCCATGAATCAGAATGGTGCTGTCGCTGTCATCTGCTAGGAGTCGGATTGTATTAAAGAGCTGCTGCATCATCGGGTTCTTGCCAATAATTCCTGGGAAATCGATTACTGGTCTCTGGTTTTCAGGATTAGTGGCCCTAAGGGTTTTGCAATGTAGTTCAGCTCGTTGAATGATTTCGGCAGCTTCGGCGTTGTTGCATGGCACATGCAGATAAAAATGTGCCCCGATTTGCAGGATCTCGTTGATGGGGGCCTGGGAGGATTGTGGCACGATGAGGATGATAACTGTATCAGGCGATATGGTTTTTACCGCTTTAAGCAAAGCTGCGTATTCGAGTGTGTTTACCCCAAGGGAGCACAGGAAAAGTTTTATTGTGCGGCGGCGTATAATATCGCGGGCTTGTTCGGCAGTCTGCGCTAGATGCAATGCGCCGCCAAGCTGTTGAGTTAAAAACTCAAGCAACTGAGGCTCAATAACATTATTGATATTCAGCAGAACAGATTCAGCCAAGGTTTATTCACTCTATAAAGGGATCTTGAATTTAATTCGGGTTATTTGAACTGAAGGAACATTGTGGCGGCTTACTAAATTATTAGCAAGAATTTTTCAGATTGTGCTGTAACTTGGCACGGATTTCATCGTCAGAGGCTGGAGTTGGGATGATGTCATTAACTCCGTATCTGACGGCTTTTAACACTGCACTTCGAGTCCAGGCTGATCCGGCGACTATAAGTGGCTGGCTTGCTGGAGTTTCGGAGCGAATCTTTATTATGAGGGCAAAGGCGTCGTCGTCAATTTTGCTGAGGATCAGCAGGGATCCACATACTCTATTTTGGCGTAGGGAGTTGAAGCTTTCGTGCGCTGCCAGTGGCACCGGTTTATGCCCAAATTCTCCAAGAATCACGGTATATGGCTCTGCGGCAGAGATGTCTTGGTACACAACGGCTACGACCTCTTCTTTGGCTTCTTCGTTGGGCGCTGTTTTAGCATCTGCGCTCTTAGAAGTATGGGTCTGAGCTGAGGAGTTCCCCGGCGTAGTCTTTTCTGATGTAGTAGCGGATTCTAGCGTGGTCTTTTCTTTGCTTGCAGCGCCGCTCTGTGGTTTGCCTGGGGTTTCAAGGGTCTGCGGTTTTTGTGTTGTTTCGTCACCTGCGGATGCTCCCCAACTAGTTTGTTCTGGTCTTGGGGGGAGATGCAGCAACTCTACCGGAACAAGGTAGGTTAAGTGCCCCAGATCGTGAGTATCGCAGTCCATGCTGACACTTACGCTATAATATTCTGCGTCTGGAAATGGTTTGGGGCTTTCTATCATTACCTTGGTGGGGGTAAAAGCTTCAACGTTGCCTTTTTTTACATGAAACTTGCGGGGGAACATTTCAGCAAAATTCTGTACGATCCCGCCGCTGATTATGTTGGCAACTTCGCCAAAAGCATCCTCTATTTCACCATCAAGCTCACCGGACGTCATTCTGCTTGAGAGTTCATCCTCGGGCAACATCACCAAGGTACCGCCAAAATAAATGGAATCTTTAAGGTCGGCAATGAAGTAGGAGATCCCCGCACGATCTCCACTTACTTCCATTTCAGTTACGGTAGACTTAGGCCCGGGCCTAGCAAAGTACTCCTCCTTGGAAACATAACCGGTGCTCATGGTGCTTAACTCTATTTCGATGTCTAGTATGGTGCCGATCTCTTCGGCGCACTGGGTAATGGCGGCCTTGAGGACTCGATCGACTACGGACAGTTCGATATAGTTTGTTTCTTCAGCTTCTGGTTCAGCTTCTGGTTCTTGGGGACCCTTCTCGGTAACTGGAGTAGCCTCTGCACTCGGAGGACTGCTACTAGGGGGGGCAGCTACAATCTCTTCTGCATCGTCCTCTTCTTTTGTTGTTGCGCCTTCCAGCTGGACCGTTTCCGCTGTTTCGGGTGGTGGGGCCAACCCAAAGATATGTGCCGGAACAATTACCTCCAGCTTTTCCAAGCTCCGGTTCTCAAGTTTTACTGAACAGCTGGAGTAAAAGTATACCCCAGGAGGGAAGGGGAGGTCGGCTTCTGGGTCAAGTTTGGTCGGGATAAACTCGTTTACATCAGTACGCTTAAAATGGAGTTTTTTTGGATACATCTCCAAAAATACAGAGGTGTATACGCCGGCAATAATGTTAGCCACTTCTCCAAAGGCGTCTGCCGCTTCACCTCCAAATATGCGTTGTTTCTGGTTTTCTTCGATTTGATCGGGAGGCAGCATGATCAGTGTGCCTCCTAGAGTGATGGAGTCTTTTTGGGCGGTAATTATAAAGGCATTACCTTCTTGGTCTCCACTGATTTTCATGGTGCTTAGGATGGAGCGGCTGCGTTTTATTTCAAAAATCTGGTTCTTGTTCAGCAGCTTGGTCTGGTGCTCGTCAAGTACAATATTGGCGTCGAGCAAAGCGCCAACTTCTTCAGATGTTTGTTCGATAATGGCGTTGAAGACACGATCAACGACTGCTTTATCTGCCACAAGAGTACCTGCTAGTCCAAGGTTTTGAGTTTTAATTCAACTAGAAATTCGCCATCGTCAAGATAGAATGGAACGGTAGTCCATGAGGCGTAATCCACTGTTTTAACTCGATATGAGCGTCCAGACATGACGGTGGGGACAGCCAGACTGATGTCTGTTCCCCGTTCGAGGAACGCATCTTTAATGCCTCCCAGGATCATGTTGGCCATTTCGCCTATAGTGTCCTTAACATCCTCATCCATACCGTCGACTTCCATCCCTAGAAGTTGTCCGGTAATGCAAAAGGCTATTTGCTGCGGGCAGTGAATAGTCAGCATCCCCTGCACGTCTCCGGAAAAACCCAACATTCCGGATATGCTGTCATTGAAAAGGTACACTTTATCCGGGAGTGCCACTCCGGATGTCACGGGCAACATCAACATGGTATCGAATACCGCCTGGGTGGCATTGATAATCTGTTGCTGTAGGTTGTTTTCCAATATGGACTCCTGTATTAAGCGGCGCTTGTTTTACTTAATGCATCTGAGACGTGGCTATCTATGCGGGTTTTACCGCTTAATTAGTTTTTTACCTGGAGTTCCACGAGAAACTGGCCGCTTTCGAGGTTAAAAGGAACTACCACCCGTTCGCAGTCTGCGGCGGTGTCCAAAGTGTATTCAGCCCCATGTACGCAGGAAGGGATGGAGAGGGTTACGTCTTTTCCCGCTTCATCCAGTATCATTTTTATGTTGCCCGCCACCATGTTGGCTAGCTCACCAATGGCATCAGTTACATCGTCATCCACTTCAGTTACTTCCATTCCCAGAAAGCTGCCGGTAATGGACATGGCGACCTTATCGGGCAGGTGGATGGCAAGTATTCCCTTGCAGGTGCCGGCTAAGCCAATAACGCCAGAAACTGAACATTTAAAATTATTTATTTTCTCTACCACGGGATCGCCGGCGGAGATCTCCAACATAATCATAGTTTCAAATATTTCAGTTGTTGCATCGGTAATGTGTTTTTGTAGTTCCACTGGAGGTCTCCTGCGGTCATAGATTCAAGTCTGATTGCGTACAGGGAAATGTCACTGTTGTGGTTTGGCCAATTTCGGACTGAAATCAGACGGGTCAGATTAAATCAACGCGCCAAGTACATCACTGATGGTTTCTGGCTTAAACGGTTTCTTCACGCTACCAGCTGCACCGAGTTCTTTTGCTTCGCCAATAATGTCAGCTCCACCTTCGGTTGTTATCATCACCACGGGGATATCTTTAATGGCGTCGATCTCCCTTTTTTGACGTAAAAACTCCATCCCGTCCATATTGGGCATATTTATATCACTGAGGATTAGATCAACCTTTTCTGTTTTCAGCAGGTCAAGGGCTTCCTGCCCGTCAGCTGCTTCCAGAATTTCGTCAAAGTCCAGTCCGGCCTGACGTAGTGAACGGGATACAATTTTTCGCATAGTGCTGGAATCATCTATGATTAATACACGCTTGCCCATGGGATTCTCCTTGTGATAGCAGGTTAAATGGATATGTTGCTCAGATTTTGAGTATCTTTTCAAGCTCTTCTGTAGCAGCGGCGCTTATTTTGACACTTATGGGTAAGTCATCGGCCATGTACTGTGTCGCAAAGATGGTGTTGTCGTCCGCAGTGCTCAGGTCATCTGTTACTGCTTCCGGTAGGCTTAAAGAAAAAGCCTGGTCTGCTGGGAGCAATTCAGTCATAAGGCATCCGGCCAGGGTATTGAGGGTTTCTGCTAGGACATCAGCAATCTGCTCCTGCGTGATATCATCAGCGTCAATGGTGTACATGGTTTCGACTATTTGGTGCAGCAGTTCTTCTGCCATACCTAGGCGAATCTCCATCACTACGGGTGCAGTTATCAAGAGGCACACTGCGCGCATGTTCTCAAGCTCAAGAGGCGCTTGTTCGGTGTCCACCTCTTCTGTGCTAATAAAGGCCATGTTCTCTAGCGTCTCGTCGATTACTTTCGCGAGTGTTGCGGCCAGCAGTTTTTGGAGTTTAGCCATGGTGATAGCCTTTCTATTCCGGTAAGAGCGGGGCAAGAGCCTCATTGAGCAGTGCCGGATTTATTGGCTTGCCGATAACTGCAAAAGCACCTTTTTTCTTAAGTTCGGCGGTTTTAGCCGGGTTGGTGACGCTGGATATTATCAAGACCGGAATGTTGACCAGTTTGGGGCTGGCCTTGACCCATTGCAGCAGGGTTTCCCCATCCATGCTTGGCATGTTAAGGTCGCTGACTAAAAGGTCGGGCGGATTTTTCTTCATCAAGGCTAGGGCTTCACGCCCGTCTTTCGCCTCTTCAAATATAGTTTCATTAAAACCTATAATTTCAAGGCAGCGCCTTATCATCATGCGCGCTGTACCCGAGTCATCGGCTATTATGATACGCTTCATTCTGCTTGCTCCCTGCCTTCAGTAAGTGCAGCCTGGATCGTTTCTACACTTTCATTCACTTCAAGCAATATCATGGCAATGTGTTCATTGGTGATATTAAAATAATCGCTATAATCTTTGTCGAGGTGATATTGCAGAGCATCTGAAGATTGACTGCCTGACATCATGGCTATAATACATCCAAGATGGACTGCGTATACCAAGGGCCGGTATTGTTCTGGAGCCTGCTGCGGTGTGTGGTGATGGCGTATAGCCATTTGTAGCGACTCGGGCAGCTCCCAAGCTTTAGCAAGCTCAAAGCCGGCTTCGGCATGATCCATCCCCAGTATCTTCCGCTCCCCCTCAAGGTAGTCTCTAATATCGTGACTGTCTATATTGGCCAGCAGGTCTGGGGCGGATTCGTGCAGAAAATCACTGAGGACTGCTTTGCCTATGGCGTGTAGAATGCCTGCGGTAAAGGCCAGATCCTTGCTAAGGTCTGTATTGGAATGGCGGGCTATTTCGCGCGCCGCTACGGCAGTGCGCAAATCATGCTCCCATAACTCGCCAACGGGGCTTTCGTAGCCTTCGAGTTTTTTGTTAAACACCGCTTTCGCGCTGTCTTCAAGAGCAATGCCGGCAACAAGACGTTCACCCAGGTAGCTAACTGCACGCTCGATACTGGTCACTTGATGTACCAAGCCGTAAGCTACTGAATTGACTGTTTTAAGCAAGCGGGCGGTCAGAGCTGAGTCGCATTTGACTACCTCAATTATTTCGTCAATATTGTAGTCGTCTCTAGAGGCTATCTGAAGCAGACGCGAGGCACTGGGAGAGAGCAGAGGAATCTCTTTTATTGCCGCGAGAATGTCAGCGCGCGTAGCACGTTGTTCCATGGTCTTCTCCATTAGTTTAAATCTTCCAGTCCTTGCGTCCTGGCGAGGTTATCAGGGTTTCACCTGATGCCACGGAGACGGTAACTGTTCTGCTGTATGTTTCTCCCAAATCCTCTGCAACAGCCCCGAGGGAAAACTTCCATAGGGTTTTTTTAACAGCTAATGCATTGCGTTTGCCGATATTGAAGGTGTTGTTTGGGTCCATGATTCTGGCGCCACCAGCCAGTTTTACAATAAAACCCCTGCCGTTTGGGTCACACCCGAAGGTGGACATTTTTTTCAGTAGCGCGGGGATGCCAGTGTCGGCAAAGTATCCTGGCCTGGTTTTAACTTTTTCTGGATTAATCCTAGATTCTGGTAACGCGACGTGAACCATGCCGACAGTGCGGGTTTTTGGACACATGAGTATCACCGCCACGCATGATCCAAGTGCAAAGGTTTTGACACAGTCAGCGGGGTTGTTGGTGGCGCCAAGTTCACCCACCCCGAGGATAATATTGCCCATGGTCTTTTATTTCTCCGTTAACATGGAAATGACTTTTGGGGCGATTTTATCCAGAGGAACCAGTTTTTCCGCTCCCCCTCTCTCGAAGGCTACCTTGGGCATACCAAAAACTACACAGCTGGCCTCATCCTGGGCCATGTTGCGTGCTCCGGCATTTTTCATGGCCAACATCCCATCGGCGCCGTCTGAACCCATACCGGTGAGCATGACACCGATGGCATTGGCTCCAACGTGTTTAGCCACCGAGTGCATCATAACATCTACCGATGGGCAGTGACCACTTACCTTCTCGCCCGGTTCACAGCGTACCTGGTACACTCCGCCCGATCGCACAACCTCAAGCTGTTTTGCCCCCGGAGCAACCAGAATTCTGCCACTGCGGATACGGTCTCCGGTCTCAGCTTCCTTGACTTCCATAGCGCAGAGCTGATTTAGACGCTCAGAAAACATTTTGGTGAAACCTGGCGGCATGTGCTGAACAATCACCACTCCTGGCATGGTGGCGGGGAACTGACACACCACCTTCTTTATCGCTTCGGTTCCCCCGGTGGAGGCTCCGATGGCAATCACCTTGTCGGTGGATTCGGCTAGAGCTCTTGTTGTCAGGAGGGTTTGCGCGTTTGGCTGCAACGGAGTTCTATTTTTCCAGTGAGAGACATTGGCACCTGCTGCATTTTTAACCTTCTTGCGCAATTCGCTGAGCATGCTGTTCATCCCGTGGGCGACATTGCTGGTGGGCTTGGATACAAAATCCACCGCACCTGCCTCTAGGGCTTCCATGGTTATCTGTTTGCCGCGCTGGGTCAGAGAGCTAACCATAACCACGGGGAGGGGGTACTGCGGCATCAGCTTGCGCAGAAATTCTACCCCATCCATGCGCGGCATCTCTACGTCTAGAGTGAGGACATCGGGACGCAGTTGGATGATTTTATCGCGTGCAATATACGGATCGATAGCAGACCCAACCACCTCAATCTCCGGATCTAGAGAAAGACCTTGGGTGAGGATCTGGCGGATGAGGGCAGAGTCGTCAATTACGAGGACACGAATTTTTCTGGACATAGATGGTTAGCTCCCCTTTTGGTACACTGCGGGTAAGATATAGTTATACAGTTTGCTGTCGCGCCCGAGTGTTTCAGAATGTCCAATAAAGAAATACCCTTTGGGTTCCAGGAATTGATGAAACCTTTGCACTAACGCATTGCGGGTGGCCAGATCAAAATAGATCATTACATTCCGGCAGAAGATTATATGAAACGGGCGCTTGAACGGGAACTTAGTGTTCATAAGGTTGAAGCGCCTGAATGTAACTTGTGAACGTATTTTGCTGTTTACCTGCATCTGTCCAGAGGGGAGGCGGGTAAAGTACTTGCGCTGCAGATTTTCCGGCAGAGATGCAACCTTGTCTGCCGGATAAATCCCTTCAAGTGCGGTATCGAGCACGCGCTGCGAAATGTCCGTTGCCAATAGACCGGCATCCCAGCGACTGTATTCAGGGCCAAGGTACTCATGCATGAGCATCTGCAGGGTGTACGCCTCTTCACCGCTGGAGCAACCGGCGCACCAGACGCGTAGGTTTTTTTCCCCTCGCTTTTTTATTTCTTCACATACATGGGGCAAAGCTGTGTTTAAAAAGTAGTCGAAGTGATCCTTTTCGCGGTTGAAATAGGTGTAGTTGGTGGAGATCAGGTTGATGAGGTCACTTACCGCTTTGCCACTGGTGTCTTTCTCCAGATAGCGGTAGTAATCCTCAAAGGTTTCTATCTTGTGGGTGCGCAGCATTTTCTGCAATCGACCCACCAGTAGAGAACGCTTCTGCTCTGTCAGGTTGATGCCGAAGCGGGTATATATCATCTCGCGCAGAGAGTCGAACTCACTGTCGCTGATGCTCATCATGCTACCGCTGGCTATGGCAGAGCCGCGAAGATCAGCTTTCATATCTAAGGTACCCCGAAGTTACTGTCTTTCAACGAGACCGCCAACATCCAGAATCAGGCAGATATCGCCATTGCCGAGAATTGTGCAACCGGAGCAGCCGTTGACACTGCCGATATATTCCGACAGACCTTTAATAACGGTCTGCTGCTGTCCCATGATTTCATCGACCTGTAGGCAAACAAAGCGGTCCTGATGTTCAAGTACGATCAAGATACCCTCTATCAGCTCGCGACTGTCAGGTTCTACGCTAAGAAGTTCGTGGAGTTTGACCACCGGCAGGAACGCTTCACGCACCCGCACCAGCTCCTCGTTGTCAGGGGTGATGGTGATGTTGTCAGCTTGAGGACGGAATGCTTCCCGTATTGCCAGTACTGGCACAATGCAGTTGACGTCGCCGACCCGAACCAGCATCCCATCTATTATGGCCAGGGTCAGGGGAATTCGCAGTTTCACGATGGTTCCCTTGCCGGGGGCGCTGGTGACGTCGATCTTGCCTTTAATCTTCTCCAAATTCTGCTTGACTACGTCCATCCCTACACCACGACCTGAAATGTCGGTGATTTTATCAGCAGTAGAAAATCCAGGCTGGAATATGAGGTTGTACACATATTTGTCTGGTAGGTCTGAGCCATCGCCCTCAATCATGCCATTTTGGATCGCTTTCGACAGAATTTTTTCTCGATTAAGCCCGCGCCCGTCATCTTCGATGGTTATCCATACTTCGCCTTCCTCATGGCACGCGGAAAGTTTGAGGATTCCGGTTTCGCTTTTGCCTGTCTCCACGCGCTCTTTAGGCGGCTCTAGTCCATGGTCCATGGAGTTCCGCAGTAGGTGCACTAAGGGGTCAGTGATGGTTTCAATAACAGTTTTATCTACCTCGGTTCCTTCGCCAAAAAGTTTCAGGTCAACTTTTTTGCCTGCTTTGGCTGATATATCGTGTACGAGGCGGATCATGCGGCGAAACAATCCCGAGATCGGAATCATGCGGATAACCATGGCCATCTCTTGGAGTTCGCGCACCAGTTTGGTCATCTGCTGAGCTGCTTTGTTGAAGTTTTCAAGCTCCATTCCCTCTATATCAGGGTTATGAATCAGCATGTTTTCAGCGATCACCATTTCACCGATAAGGTTTATCAGGCTATCGAGCTTTGTAAGGTCAACGCGGATATCTTGGCGTTTAGTCGGTGTAGTGGCTTTGGTTGGTTTACGCTCCGGCGGTTTAATAGTTTTTTTTTCAGAATGCTGGAGCTTCACACTTTCGGCTATTTGTTCATGTGAGACCTTGCCCATCTGTATCAGGTGTTCCCCCAGCGGTTTCTGCTGAATTGAGAGGACCGATTCCACATCTTCTTCCTTGATGAGGCCCTGCTTCACTAGAAGTTCACCTAGGCGAGGAGATGGGAGCTCCTGTAGCGCCTCTACGTGGTGTTCCAACCCTTCGATGTGGTCTTTGCCACCGTGGCTAGCAAGGTTGCTTACGCAGTCTTTGAGGGCATCAATGGCACTAAGAAGAATCTCGAAAGGATTCTCGACCCTGAAAGAGCCACCATTTTTGATATTGTCGAGCACGTTTTCGATGTTATGGCTGAGTTGTTCAAGGTTCGCGTAGCCAAAAAAACCGCTGTTTCCCTTGAAACTATGGATGTTGCGGAAAACAAGATTTAAGGTCTCGGTGTTGTCCGGAGCACTCTCCCACTCAAGTAACCCTCCCTCGGCACCTTCAAGGAGTTCTTCTGCTTCTTGGATGTAGCGCTCCACCATTTCATCAGTAATGTCGAGAGTGTAATCATCAGTCTCGTCTTCATTTTTTATAACCGCAGCGGTATTATGGTGGGGTTCCGGCTCTGGTTCTGTCTCGACCTCGGACTCAACAGAAGGCTCTTCATCGGGCTCGTCGGTTACTTTGTACTCCGGATCCATGATGTTTTTGAGTTTTTCGACCATCTCGGCGGCCTTGTCTGCCATTGCGTGGTCAGAATAGGTTTCTGACACGTGTTCCAGCGCTTCTTTGGAGAAATCGCAGGATTCGCACAAGAGGTTTACATGCTCAGGTTGGAGTTTTAGTTTGCCTGAGCGCACATTGTCGAGCAGGTTTTCAGCCGAATGAGCTACGTTGGTAATATGGTTAAATTCAAGGAATCCGGCGCTGCCCTTCATGGAGTGGAACAGGCGGAAAACAGCATTGATAGTCTCAGGGTCAGCATCCTGACCGAGTTCGATGATGGTGGGTTCGAGTTGTTCGATCATATCCTGACTTTCTTGAACGAAGTCAACTATGATCTCTATCTGATCGCTGCTCAAATTGTCGGTCATGGGTTAGCTCTTTTCATGGGTTCGCGTGATAAAGCTCTGTTGCGCTGAAACTCTCCTAGCTGTGCGTTTTATGCTTGATAGAGTGACTGTGAAGTCGGGCTTTTCTGAAAATCAGTAAATTTTTAGCCTTAGTATTTTGCAAACAAAGGATCTATGCGAAATACAATTGGGCATGCCCAGCAGGGCCGAGCAGGTTAGATTCTTAGCTGAGGCAGACTATCGTAAGCTAAAATGGCGAATGCGAAATAAAAAGCCTTTTTTCAGGTAGAGACGTAGAGACTTTTAGGCGGCCTTTAAGGGTCTTCGCTTTAAGGGTCTTCGTGATTTTCATTATATATTTTTTTATCGCATCGTGTAGCCTAAATCCCGGGGGGTGATCTGTGTGGCGTAAGCGCACACCTTAGCGCGTTGGTTTGGCCATAACAGTTACCTGGATTGGTAGCATAACCGCGATTTTAAGTGTAAAGGTTAGGCAACTCAAGCCAGCGCATCAAGCGACTTTTTCTAGGGTCTGAGAATGTATTTAAGACTACATAGTCCCCCAATTTTACGTCTTTGTTTTATGTTCGGCACTTTAAATGATGCATGTCGGTAATACAAGTTATATGTTTTTGGTTTGATAGGAAAAGTCAAAATTATGACTGTGCTGGAGCACGCTTGGCATGTTGAGATCTCGTTGGAAGTGCAGCCGCAAACAAAGTAAAGGTGTTTATGCCAAGGAGCGTAGAGTATTATCCGTATTTTGCCAATAATTTGGGTAGAAAGCACTTGTCGGTAGACAGTGGCTTCTGTTTTGCAAGTACGTGGACGGAATAGGCTGAGAAATTGAGTAATTAGATTGAACAGAAGTTTGCTATATACGAATTTTCATTGTATTTTCAGCTGCGCAGGTAAACAAGTTAAATGAATTTTTCTCGTGGATTGTTACTTTAGTATAGCGCCACTTAAGGCTTGAGTGTTTGTGCATCTGCAATTCATTATGCTTTGTGGTTTTGCATTAAAAACTGCGCTAATGTCTTAGCAAGCAGCTATAAGATGCTTGATTCTTTGGCAATAAAAAGGTTGTTAAAGTTGAATTTTTTCTCTTTGTCACATACGAGAACAGTAAAAAAAAGGGCTATCAGACGAATCGTGGCAATAGGGGCAACGTGCTTTGTCTTTGCCCTCATTCTGTTTCATTGTCAGCTTTCGCATGCTGCAGTTCAGGCAGAGTTGCAGGAGTTGCAGGTCGAGCAGGATGTTAATATGATCAAGATAGTGCTCAGTTTTGATCGCGTCCCGCTTTATACACTGGCGACATCGGGGCAAAAGCTTGAAATAACATTGCTGGACACTCGCGTGCGGGAGGAGATGCCTGCTCCCGGAGATAGTGATTCTATCGCTAGGGTTCTCGTGGGGGAGGCAACTGATAGGCTGTTGCTTTCTTTTTTACTACGCCGCCCCCCGCGCTTTGTTAATGCGCACAAGCTTGATGGGGGGAAGCAGATTGTGCTGGACGTGCACTGGCGCGAGCAGGACAGTGGTTCGCGTCCTGCAATTTCCAGATCGCTGCCGGGTGGATTACACGTGAGCACTACTGGGGGTGTGAGTCGTAAGGCGATAGCCTCAAAATATCAAGGGCATTGGGAGCAGTTTTTTCGCGACTATGAACGCGCTGTTGAGTTGAATATCCCTTTGGGGTACACTCTGCCACCTTTTCCACTAATCGGGCTGTGTGTACCTGCGCACGAGTGTGTCCCGCTGGAGGTTCTGGAAGCTGGGGAAGCGGAACGCTGGGATGTGGCTCGCAGTGCTTACACTGGCGTAGGGTTCACCTCGCTCTCGCTACGCGAGAAAGTTACCCGAGATTTGCTTTTGGCCGAGATGGCGCTACGCGAAAGGGGCTGTTCCAATGCGTACGGTTTTTTGGCGCGGATTAAAGCTGCTATTTCGGATGTAACAGGGCAGGGCAATGTAGGCGGTTTTGATTTTCCGGAACTCGAACAATGCCTAGCCCTGATGGAACTCTATCTGCGTACTTGTAGTCCTGGGCAGTTCTATGCGGAACAGCCCCATGTCCTGTTGGCAGAACTGGAGTTGGCCGTTGCTGCACATACAGCGTTGGCGCAGCAGCCATATGTGACGTTGTTGCAGGCAGAAGCGGAGTTGGCCCTTGGACGCAGCGAGGTGGCGTTGCAGTTGCTAGGTACCTTGGATGCGACAACGTCAGAGATGGGAAGCGTCGTAACAAGACGCCGGGCCGATGCCCTCTATAAGCGCGGGGATTTTGAAGCAGCGCTGAAATTGTACGCCGAACTTGATGCAGCTGAGGAGTTGGGCGATTTTGCTTACTCTCTTGGTTCGTATGCTAGTACTCTGTATGCGCGTAAGGAGTACCTGAAAGCGCAAGAAGTTTTCTCGCACCTGCATGATCTGCTTGAAGATCAGGAGCAGCGCGATATGGCCAGGTATTTTATTGCCATGAGCATGTTGCATGCCGAAAATACCGATTCAGCCCTTAATTTGCTCGGTAAAATCATGCCTGGCAGTTATGCCGCCAAGCTTGCAAAGCTCAAGCTGGCCGATTTGAGTGCTGTAAGCCCCAGAATCGAAAGCCGTGAGCAGGCCCTATCTGATTACGCCACATTGCTCAACGAGATGCCTACACGTGCGGGCAGGGCAGAGGTTGAGTTTAAGCAGGCACTTACGCATCATCTGTTACATCATGCAAAAGAGGCTGTAGCTACGTTAAGACATTTTCTGACCATAGATCGGATTTCTCCGCTGCGAGTCTACGCGCAGGCGCTGCTGGCCGAAATTTTGCCACCGTACATTGAAGAACTCGTAGCAGAACAACAACATTTTGATGCCATGCTTCTGGTAGAGCAGCACCGTGAGATATTGGTGTCGACCCAGCGCAATTATGCGTTTCTACTCAACTTGGGGAAAGTTTTTAGTGAGTTGGAGTTTTATGCGCGGGCGGTGAAGCTCTATGAATATGTGTTGGATGCTACCAAGCAGGTGGAAAAGCTTGAACCTGTATATTCTCCACTTATTAGGGCCCTGTACGAACAGGGTAATTACCGCAACGTTGTAACCTACGCACGTCGCTATCTAGAGCAATTCAGGGATGGTGATATTTGGTATGACGAAATGCACGCATCATCTGTGTACCTCGATTATGTCATGGCTTTGCTCAAATTGGGGCGCGAAAACGAGGCTGATACGTTACTGTCCACACCGAAGCGACCACGGGGTGCTGCGCTGGACAGGTTCGCTGCTAGGCGTCTGTGGCGACAGAACGAGATTATTGCCGCAGGGCAACAACTTCAGCGTATAGTAGCAGAAAATATAGAGGCACAGGGTAGTGCTCTGGGAGTAGACGGTGGCGCGCTGGCAGAAGATGTCTATATTTATGCAGAATCTCTTTATGCGCAAAAACAATTGGCTGCAGCGCTAGAATATTATCAACGCTTAGTTGATACATCGGAGTATGGTTTGGCGTCTATGTATCGCATGGGCTCGATCCTTATCGAGCAGGGCGAGCGCAGTCGTGGGCGGTTATTTCTAAGCCAGGTGGCCGAATCTGCCGAAACTGATATAAACTCGCGCTGGAAACGCCTAGCACAGCAGAGCTTGGAAATCGAGCGATTCGATTGAGAAATTGCTACGGAATTTGTAAGATGGAGGATTGGATATGAGTAGTATCGGAATATTTGACTCAACAACCGCAGTGCTTAAAAAGAGCCTCGATTTACGTATGCAAAATCAACAGGTTATTGCGGCTAATGTAGCTAACGCGGAAACTCCTGGTTATGCAACCAAGCGCTTTGAGTTTGAAGATCAACTCAGAGCTGCGGTGGCGGTCAACGATTCTAATATACGCCGTACCCATCCCCAGCACATGCCCAGGCAGGGGGTAGCCATAGAGAAGGTTAATGGCCAGATTGTTGAATATCCAGATACTAGTGGGCTGGGTGATCGTAACAGTGTGGATATGGACAGCGAAATGCTAGCGATGGCCAAAAACCAGATATATTTTGAAGCGGCTACTCAACTGCTTAATAAGAAGATGGGCATTTTGAAGTACACCATTCAGGGGCAGTAAATCAAACGGTAGACTTAATAGATGTTGCGCATAAACTGGGAACATTTTTATACGGAGGTTTTTATGGATGTATTCAACTCGTTTGATATAGCTTCATCAGCACTGAAGGCGCAGCGAATCCGTCTTGACACCATCAGCTCTAATATGGCCAACATCGAAACAACCAGAACGCCTCAGGGCGGGCCCTATCAGCGTAAGCTGGTTGTGTTTGAGACCAAGCAGCCTGGTTTTAAACAGCAGTTGAACGGTGCCATGCAGGCACAGGGAGTGCGCGTGAGTCGAATTGTGACAGATACGGCAGAACCCCGCCTGCATTTTGATCCCGCTCACCCCGATGCAAATGAAAACGGTTATGTGGCCATGCCCAATATCAATCTGCTTGAAGAGACCGCCGATATGATGATGGCTACCCGCGCCTATGAGGCGAACTTAACCAGCATAAAGGCAAGTAAGCGTATGGCCTTAAAGGCCCTTGAGATCGGGAGGTAAAAGATGATAAAAGATATTTCAATTGATACCCATCTTAAAAGTCTGTTCCCCACCTCCGCGCCGCAAAACAGCGCCAGCAATACTGGGTTTGCAGATATGCTTGCTGATGCGGTGTCACAGACCAACCAAGCTCAGTTGGATGCAGACAAAGCCGCCGTTGCACTTCAGACCGGGAAAGCGGAGAATCTGCATGAAGTTATGCTGAGTATGGAAGAGGCTGATATTTCCATGCGATTGCTGGTACAAATGCGTAATAAGGCTCTGGATGCATATCAGGAAATAATGCGCATGCAGGTATAATGAGTTATATGAAATTTATTGGTATGCCGGCTGACCTTGGGCGCTAACGTCCGAGGGTTGAGAAGATCACGTGCGCAAATGGTGGAATTATGGCAGATGAAGTAAAATGGAATCAGTTCAACGTTATTAAGGACTGGCCGTTGTCACGCAAGATAAGTCTTGCGGCAGTGGTTCTGTTTTCTCTGACGTTGTTTGCCATTCTGATTCTACAGGCCAGGCAGGTAAACCATCAGATGCTGTTTGCCAATCTGACGGAATCTGACGCCTCTGCTATCGTTGTCTGGCTCAAAGATAATAAGGTTCCATATGAGTTGCGCGGGAATGGCAACAGCATTTACATCCCAGCTGAGATGGTATACGAGACGCGCCTGCAACTGACCAGCTCTGGCTTGCCGCAAGGTGGTGGGGTGGGCTTTGAAATATTTGATAAGCAGAGCTTGGGCATTACCGATTTTGTGCAGAAAGTAAACTACCAGCGTGCCCTGCAGGGGGAGTTATCTCGTACCGTGGCATCACTCGCTCCGGTTGAGGCTGCACGGGTGCATTTGGCTCTAACTGAAAAACGTTTATTTAAAAGTCAGCAGCAAAAATCGACAGCCTCCATTGTATTGCGGATGGTCCCTGGGCAACATCTTAAAGATGAACAGGTACAGGGGATTGTAAACCTGGTGGCGGGCAGCGTGGAAGGTCTTGACGCAGCCTACGTTAGCGTGATGGATACCACCGGTAAGGAGTTATCCAAACGTCCCGAAGAAGGGCTCGATGGCCCCATGACTCCGGGGATGTTGGAATATCAGCGCTCCGTGGAACGTCACTTGGAAAAGCGAGCCCAAGAGATGCTTGATCGTGCGTTAGGTCCGGCAAATTCCTTGGTCAAGGTGACTGCAACCCTTGATTTTGCCCAGAAGGAAAAGATAGAAGAGCTGTACGACCCCAAAACGGTAGTGCCGCGCAGTGAGCAAATTAGCGAACAGAAAAGTCAGAACACGGGTGGGGTAGGGGGCGTTCCTGGGGTTGAAGCAAATCTGGGTGACCCTCAAATTGCCTACTCAGCAAGTGGAGCAAGTGGTTCAAGCAGTGCAGAAACCACCAATTACGAAATAAGCAAAGTGATTAACCGCATGAAATCTCCGGTGGGGATTATCAGTTCACTGTCTGTTTCTGTCTTGGTGGGAGAATCGTTGATCGCAGATTCTGGCAGCGAGGTGCAGCGCGAAGGTGGTTCAGCCACGCCCAGAACTGACAGGGAGATCGAAGAGATCAGAAAAATGGTTCAGAGTGCGATTGGTATCGACCCCAGTAGAGGCGATCAAATCACTGTCACTTCCATGGCGTTGGCTAACCAGTTTTACACTAGTCCTGAAATCATGGCACCCACTTGGCCGGATCGTATTGCCCCTTATTCACCATTGTTAAAATACGCCGCCATGGGTTTGGGGGCCATATTGCTGTACCTATTGGTGTTACGCCCTGCCTTGAAAACGCTACAAGGGGAACCAACTACGCAGCACATGAAGACGGTCAAAGAACTTGAGGCAGAGATGGCGGCTGGTAGAAGTAAGAAGACCCAGCTCGATCCTGCAGAGCAGATCAGGCAAGATATCCTTAAAGCGGAGAATTCGCCTGCGCAGGCGATTCGGTCGTGGATTTCTGACAATGAATAACGTTTACCTGCTTTATTATTACAGGAGTAGATGAGTGGAACGCATGCAACTTGGGCGTATGACCGGGATTGAAAAGGCCGCAGTCCTGCTGTTGTGTCTAGGGGAGTCTATTACTGCTTCAATATTTAAAGATTTGCCTACAGGGCAGGTGCGGGCCATCAGCAAGGCCATGATAAACATCGAACATATTCCGGCTGATCTGGCTGCTGATGTGATGGAGGAGTTTCGCGCCATACAGAAAAAAAATCCCGGTAAATACGTGAAAAGCAAAGACTTTATCCGTACTGCTTTGAACGAATCCGGTGATGAAAATGCCAACCAGATATATCAGGAATTAATGAGCGGTGTTGAGACCCGCCCCCTTGAGACGATAGCCACGATGCAGCCGCGCATGGTGGCCAGTCTTCTGGAAAATGAACACCCACAGACCATCGCACTTATTCTGTCGACGCAGAAGTCCGAGCATGCCAGTAAAGTTATGAAGTATTTAACCGATGATCTGACTGCGGAGGTCGCGCTTAGAATAGCCAAGATAGATCGAGTTGCGCCCGAGGTTTTGAGCCAGATCGAAGAGGCTCTGATGCGTGAAATAGGTGGCGTAGTTAGTAGGGAGCAACATGAGGTGGGTGGCGTTGACAAGGTGGTTGATATCCTTGGGCGGATGGAAAAAGGTGCAGATCGGAAAGTGCTCGACGGCATTGATGCCGCGGATGCTGAACTGGCCGAAGCAATTCGTAAGAAGATGTTTACCTTCAGTGACATGATCAATATTGATAATCGAGCAATGCAGATGATCTTGCGCGAAGTCAATAACGACACCCTCACCATGGCGCTTAAAACCGCGCCGGATGACTTGAAAGGCAAAATCTTCTCCTGTATTTCCAATCGTGCTGCTGAGATGATTCAAGAAGACCTTGAAGCGATGGGACCAGTGCGGCTGACCGATGTAGAGGCTATGCAGCAGAGCATCGTAAAGCTAGCCTTGAAACTCGAAGAAGAGGGTCAGATAGTTATCCCAGGGCGCGGGTCGGGGGATGCCCTTGTCTAAGATTTGGCGTGAACTCGAAGCAGACTCCTATGTGCGTGTCAGCATGCGTAATCTCGAAGAACTCAGCCCTGAAGAGCCGGGGACATTCGTCCCTTCAGCTGAGCCTGTACGAGCTGCGGTTAAAGAAAATAAAGGTGCCAAGGATGATGTGAAGGGTGGGTCGCCGTCTGCGACTGCTCCCAAAACTTCAAACACCCCAACCCCTGCTGATTCAGTCGATATAGCCGCTATTGAAGAAAAAGCGTACCAGAATGGGGTGGCCGCAGGGAGAAAACAGGAGGAAGCTAAGTTAGCGCTGGTCACCACAGCGCTGACGCAGGCGGCTCAAAAGCTCAATACTCAGAGTGAGAGTATAATGCAGCGCAGCGCCGAGGATATGCTGAACATGGTCATGGCCATTGCGCGGCGCATCATCCAGGTAGAAATAAGTGAGCATAAAGAGATAATCGTGCGTATTGTGCAGCAGACCATACATGCGGCGGTTCAGGCAGAAGAGTTTCATATCAGGGTTAATCCGGAGGATATGCAAGTTCTGAATGAGCACAAGCCTCTGTTTATTGCCAGTCTCAGCGGTTTAAGCAATATCCAATTTATCAGCGACGGCTCCCTGACCAGAGGTGGGTGCGTTCTCGAATCCCCTTCAGGGCGAGTTGATGCAACGCTCGAAACCCAACTTGATGAGATATTTGCTCACCTGCAAGAAACCATGGTGCACTCAGAGTGAGAACGTTACCGGCTAGTCTCGGAGAGGTTCAGACCATGAAGGTCTGGGGCAAGGTTACCAAGATTGTCGGCTTAGTGGTTGAAGGTTACTGTACATCGGCGACGGTTGGAACACTGTGCGAAATACTCCCTTTGAATTTTGGTGAGGCCGTAGCTGCCGAAGTGGTTGGATTTCGTGACGGTTATACCTTGCTCATGCCTTTGGGTGAACTTAGAGGGCTGGGCCCAGGGAGCCTGATACGTGTGTTGCGCAGTAGCGCGACTATGGGTTGCAGTGATGCTCTGCTGGGCCGGATAATCGATGCCATGGGGCTACCCATTGATGGGGGGAAGCCGCCCCGGGTTGACAAACACATGCCCCTGTACGCTCTGCCTCCCGAACCCATGGCGCGCAAGCAGATTAACGAGCCGCTCGATCTTGGTGTGCGCTCAATCAATGCCATGCTCACCTGTGGCAAAGGGCAACGCATGGGGATTATGGCCGGCTCTGGGGTGGGAAAAAGTGTGCTGCTGGGCACAATGGCTAAGCATGCGCGGGCAGATGTCAATATCATCGCCCTTATCGGCGAGCGTGGGCGTGAAGTGCGCGAGTTTGTCGAGCGCGACCTAGGCACGGAGGGCTTGGCACGCTCAGTAGTACTTGCTGCCACGTCAGATCGTTCTCCTTTATTGCGAATGCGGGGTGCCTTTGTTGCTACCACCCTGGCGGAATACTTCTGCAATAAAGGTAAAGATGTTTTACTTATGATGGACTCGGTTACCCGTTTTGCCATGGCTATGCGTGAAGTAGGGCTTGCCATAGGTGAGCCGCCCACCACAAAAGGGTATACCCCTTCGGTTTTTGCCACCCTGCCAAAATTACTTGAACGAGCTGGTAGCTTTAAGCAGGCCGGTACCATAACGGCACTCTATACCGTTTTGGTTGAAGGCGATGACATGAACGAACCCATTGCCGACAGTGTGCGTTCCATTCTTGATGGGCATATTGTCCTGTCACGTGCCCTCGCCGCTAAAAACCACTATCCCTGTATTGATATTCTTCACTCTTCGAGCCGTGTCATGCGCGACATCGTAGACGAAGAACATCTAAGTAGTAGCAGTCGTATTCGTGAAATCCTGGCTACCTATAAAGAGGCCGAAGACCTTATTAATATTGGAGCTTATGTAGCAGGAAGTAATCCTAAAATCGACTACGCTATCTCACGGATCGATGCAGTCAATCAGTTCCTGCGCCAAGGGATGAATGAACAGGACCGGCTGGAAGATTCTATTGCCAGCATGAAAAAACTGGTACTCGACCGACGCAGCGAAGAACGCGCCTGATTCAAGACTCCTTCTTGCAACACTCCCCGTTCCGAAGACTTGCCTAAACATTAATACCATCGGTTCTCTCCGCCAATTTCATCATAGTTTTCACAGGTTCATTTTATCTTAAGAGGAATAGTACATGAAACCCTTTAAGCTACAGGTCGTGCTAGATCATCGGCAACGCCTAGAAGATATGGCACAACAAAAGCTATCGCAGGCGCGCATGGTCGAAGAAGCCCTTAGTACAGAGCATGCATCAGCGCAACAGCAACTAGAAGAGCTGCGCGATGAATATGAGCAGCGCCAAGCCAAGGGAATGTTAAGCCACGAATTTATGTTGTATGAAAACCGCATTGAGCATCAGCGCAATCACATTATGCAGTTAGAGTGGGCGCGTAAAAAAGCTCAAGATTTTGTTCTGGAGTGCCGAGAAGAGCTTGGAGCAGCAAGTCAGAATAAACATCTGCTAGCTAAACTTAAAGAAAAAAGACTCGCCGAGCAGGAGCAAGAACTAAAACACAAAGAGATGAACGAGCTCGACGAAATGACCATCCTGCGCCAATTCGAGGAAGACCTATGAAACTGCGTATTTTTGTTTTTGCCTGTGGGGTAGCCCTCGCTGTGACTGGAAGTGCTGCTGGGGTTTTCGCCCTGGAAGATACCGCCAATATCGAATCGGTCGAGGAGCGCAGATTGCTTGCCGAGCTCAAGCAAAACCGATATTTGCTGGATGAAAAAGAGCGGGAACTGCAAAACCGCGAGTTGGAGCTAAATATCCTGCAGGGTGAGGTCGATAAGAAGCTCGACCAGTTGGAACGCTTACGCGAGCAGGTCGAAAAAATGCTGGCGCAAAAGGATGAACAAGAGCTGGAACGTATCAATCAGCTTAGCCAGATGTATAACCGTATGGAGCCTGCCCAGGCAGCAGAGATTTTGCTTGAGCTGGATACACAGCTCGCAGTAGGGATTCTGGGAGGAATGAAGGCGCGTAGCGCTGGAACTGTGCTGGAAAACATGCAAGGTGAAAAAGCAGCGCAGATAAGTACGGCATATGCGACGTTAAAAAAGAATTGATTTATACAGCGGTAAGATGAGCTAGGTGGAAAAGTTACTATCTTAGTTATTAGCATCAAATAAATGAGGTATTCATGCAAACCTTAGCATTTATGCAACACATGCAAGGGATAAATTCAGCTGACATAGTGCGTTCCGGTTCGGACACGGGTATGGGCAAAAGTAAATCGCCTTCATCGTTTGAGCCCGCAATGCGCAATGCCACAAACAGGAATAAGGTCAGTGCCCCTGCAAAAGAAAATCAGCACAGAGGACGTACAGAGGATTTAGCAGGAGCAGCAGTTGCATCTTCGGGGGCATCCTCCGACAGGGATGTTGCCGATAAAGCTGTTAATGGAGCAGCCTCCAACGGTAAGGTCTCCTCCCCGTCTTCCTCAGTTCAGGGCCAAGATACGGCGCAATCTCAAGACCCTGCTCAAACTTCTCGCTCCGAGGTGGGGCAGGTTGCTACTTCTGTTGGCGACCAGCCTGGTACACCCGTCGATGGTACTCAATTTAAAAAGTCCCTGTATGTTGCGCTGCAGGCTGTGGAGCGAAATGCGCTAAATAGCGAAGCTGGGGAGCAACTGCAGTCGTCGCTTCGCAATACGCTCCAACTGTTGGAGCAGGGCGAGGCCATCCTTGGCGAAACCCTGGCAACACAGACACAGGGCAGCGAAGGGTTGCAAGAGCTGCAAAACCTGCCAAGCATGGATAAACACGGCGATGCATTGCAAGGTGAATCCTTTGCTGCGCAGGTGAAGAACAGCGTAAGGCCAGAAAGACTGCAGCAGTTTCTGCAACTGTTGGAGCAGGGTGGGACAGCGCAAAACAAATCTCCACAAGGTGATACTCTTGCATCCCAACTGCAAAGCCGGGTGGGAGTCGAAGGGCTGCAGGAACTGCAGGAGATGTTGGCGGTAGCACTAGGTAACGCACCAGAGAGCGCTGCTGCCACCACTAGGATTGATGTTGCTCCCATGCATCTGAGTCAAGAGGGTAAAATAGCCCTAGTGCAGGTTCAGGCTCTGCTTGAGCAGGTCATGCGCCAGGGCGAGAATGGAGCCAATGTAAATTCCGATTGGAGGGCACATGTCAGTCAACCAGAAGTGGTTGAGGGTTTCGTGTTGCACTCCAATGATGCGAAGAGCAGCAAGACTGCTGGAAAGGTTGATGATCCGCGCTTCGCAGAATTGTTGAACAAGCCTGTCGACTACTCGAGTTTGCGTGAGCAGCAGAAGTCGCAAGATGGTAAGGGCGCGGATGCTCTGATCTTCGAGTTTTTACCACCGCAGACACAAACACCGTCACCGCAAGGGCAGACTGGAATTAACTTTGGGGTCGAAAACACAGAAACACAGTCTGCCGCTACTAATTTTGCTGCCGCGCCAACGCTATCGTCTGTAGGCAGTGGAACAGAAGGCTTAGCCGAAGTTTCGAATCCAGATTTTTCCGCTAATGTTAAGGCTGAAGGGGCACATGGCAACAGCACCGCCCCTAGTGACGATCCTAGTATAATAACCCTAAAAAACGGGACTACCGTGCCCATGGCTCGCGTTGTAGATCAGACCATTCAACATCTGAACCTGCACTCGCGAGGGGACAGCAGCGTGGTTACGGTCAGACTCCACCCAGAAGAACTAGGTGAGCTCAATATTCGAATGGTGATGGAGGGCGATAAGCTCAAGTTGCAGATTCAAGCGCAAAATCAACAAGTGCGCGAAGTCTTGGAGCAGAATTTTCCGCGATTGCGTACCGCAATGGAAGATCAAGGGGTAACCGTGGAAGATTTTCAGGTAAGCCTAGGGAGCAACGGTGCCGAAGATCAGGCGCACAGCCAGTCTGACGATGCATTTACTCAGCGTGGCAGAACTGCGAGTGGTGGGTTGCTGGCAGAGTGTGAAGCAGACGCTGTGGATATAGCTGCACCTCAACGCGCAGTTACCGCTGGTGGTTTAAGTGTGCATGTTTAACACTAAAGAAACGAGGTAGTTATGGCCGACATCTCTGGAGTGACCTCCGGTAATCTTAAAAGTAGCAGCATCGCGCCCAAGCACAATGAACTGGGTAAGGATGATTTCCTGGCCCTGATGGTGGCGCAACTTAAAAATCAAGATCCCATGGCTCCAGTTGATAGTACAGAGTTTACTGCGCAGCTGGCGCAGTTTAGCTCGTTGGAGCAGTTGCTGAATATAAACGCCAACCTAGGTAAAATGGGGGATACCTCTGTTGAGGTGCAGCGCTTATCAGCGTTATCCATGATTGGCACCGAAGTGGTAACCAAAGGGTCTAAGTTTACCTATAACGGCGAGCCCGTAAAGCTTGGCTATAATATGAGTGAAGCGGCTGAATATGGTGTGCTTTACATCCGTAATGAGGCCGGGGACACCGTTTCCACCAAGCCACTGCTTGGCATGCACGCAGGGCAGCATATGGTTGAATGGGATGGTACCGGAGATAGTGGCAATGTGCTGCCGCAGGGGAAATATAGCGTGGCCATCTCCGCCTTTAATGGGGAAAATCCGGTGGCGGCACATCCGTTGGTCCGTAGTCTGGTTATCGGGGTTGATTTGATTGACGGCAAGGATGTTCTGGTCACTGAATCAGGGGAGTATAAGCTAGCCGAGATTGAAAGTGTCAGGTCTAGCTGATTTAATCTGCGAATAGAACCGCACATTTACCTAGTTAGTGCTGAGGTGCGGTCCACATAGACATACATTGATAGCGACAATACATATATTCTAATAGCCACACCTGTGGCGATGACTATGGGCAAATTCACGGGCAGGCCCAGAGTGCAAAAACATACATTATCACGGATAGCCTGCCGTGCTTTTTTAGGAGGTTTACATGGGAATTCAGAGTGCATTATACAGCGGCGTCAGCGGCCTAAATGCCAACGGCAACGCCTTGACCGTAATCGGTAACAACATCGCTAACAGTAACACCATCGGGTTTAAGTCTGGCCGCACTGTGTTTTCCGATCTTATGTCCGCCTCTATTTCAGGTTCTGGCGGTACCTCCCAAGTTGGTCGAGGGGTAGGATTATCCACGGTGGATAATATCTTTAGTCAGGGGACCTTCGAAAACACCGAGTCGAACACCGACTTAGCCATTGAGGGCCCCGGTTTTTTCATGGTGAGTGATCCGACCGTGGGGTCAACCTACTACACCCGTGCTGGCGCATTTAATTTTGATGAAGATGGCACCCTTGTAAGCCCTGAAGGCTATGCCGTTCAGGGTTACTATCTAAATGAAGACACTGGGGAGACTATCGGTGATGTCGCCAGTTTAAAGATCGAAACTAGATCATTTTCCCCGGCTCGAGGAACCAGCCAAATTAACCTCATGACCAACCTTAATGCCAATTCTCCTTTTTTAGGCAAGCCTGATGCGACGACTGGGGATCTCCCTATTTCTCCATTTAGCATCAAAGATCCCTCCGAAACCAGCAACTATGCTTCCTCAGTGCGTGTTTTTGACTCCCTCGGGCGCGAACATCTGGTGACCACTTACTTTAATAAACTCGATCCGGCGGGGAACCCGGAAGGATATATGCAGTGGGAAGCGCATACTGTAGTAGCTGGGGCCGAGATTACCTTGGCGGATGGAACGGCGTGGCCAGAGGATTGGGCCGAGGTTGGGCGCAGTGTCCTCACCTTTGATACAGGGGGGCGTCTGGTTAATACGAAAGATATAAGTGGTACCATATATGGTACCACAGATTTTTCAGCTGTCACTGACCCTAGTATAGATGGGCAATGGCAGGCATTGGTTGCTACTGATAGAGATTTCGATGTGAATGGGAATCTTTACGTGACACCTAAGGACGTTATTACTGATCCTGATAGATATCCATTGACAACAGATCAGGAGAAGATAGGCGGAACTCTGAAGCCAAGAGTTTCTACTCTTGAAGGAGCTATGGCTTGGAACAACGAGTCTAATGCAGGGCAGCTTATTGCTTTTGATTTTGACGCCACCCAATATTCGAGTGAATCAGACGTTATCTCCCAAAGTCAGAACGGTTTTGCTACCGGGATGCTGGTGAGTTTATCTATCGATACTGAGGGCAATATTCTAGGCAACTACTCCAATGGAGAACCGCGCAAGCTGGCTCGGATTGCCTTGGCGAAATTCTCCAACCCGCTGGGTTTGGTCAAGGTGGGGAATAATATGTATGGATCCAGTGATGCATCGGGGACCCCGGTTATAGGTACGGTAGGTTCTGGGGTAGGTAAGATATTTACCAACTCACTCGAGATGTCTAACGTTGACCTAGCGCAGGAGTTCGTGAAGATGATCACAACCCAGCGTGGTTTTCAGGCCAACTCGAAGATAATCACTACAACCGATGAGCTTCTAGGCGAGTTGATCAACCTCAAACGCTAAGCAGATTCTTGACATTGGGCATCCCACGCTCCAAGTCCATAAAGGGGCTGATGCCTTGATGTAAGATCATCGGAGCGGATAGGAAATTACACAAACGGCGTCGGTTAACTTGCAACCGACGCCGTTTGTGATTTTATGGTTTGTTTTTAGATGTTTAATCTTCCGCGCCATCGTAGTAAAGTGGGCGAAATTTTGATAGTATGCTGAGCCTGTAAAATGGATTTTCTATCATGAAGCTGGATTTCAGGGTGTAATACATGGATTTATCTACAATTTTCGGAGTCGTAGCCGCTTTCGGACTCATGATTGCGGCTATTATGACCGGCGGGTCTGTCTTATTATTTATAGACTCGGCGTCGCTGATGATCGTCGGCGGGGGTACTCTGGGGTCGACCCTAGTGCATTATCCCTTCAAGGAATTGCTTCGCGCCATAGGCGTTGCTAAAAAGACCTTGTTTGTCAAAGAGCAGAATCCGGCAGATATTATCTCGCAGTTGATCGAATTTGCCACCAAAGCACGTAAAGAGGGCATTTTGTCCCTCCAATCCGTGATGTCTCAGATTGAGGACCCGTTTTTTCTCAAGGGGTTGCAAATGGCGGTGGACGGTCAGGAGCCGGAATCGCTCAAGCAGATGCTCGAACATGAGTTAGACTTTATTCAAGAGCGCCATGAAAGTGGGGCGGCGATATTTGATACCATGGCCGCGTATGCTCCGGCGCTTGGGATGATTGGAACCTTGATAGGTCTGGTTCAGATGCTTCAGACCATGGATGACCCTTCCACTATTGGCCCCGCTATGGCGGTTGCGCTGTTAACAACCTTCTACGGTGCAGTAGCCGCTAACCTCCTATTCTCCCCAATGGCTGGCAAACTTAAATATCGCTCTGCGTCAGAAATGTTGTGTAAAACCATAATCGCTGAAGGGATGAATTCCATTTTGGCTGGGGAAAACCCCCGCGTTATGGAACAACGTCTCCATGCCTTTGTGGCCCCAAATCAGCGCCAGAGCAATTTCAATAAAAAATAGAGTTGTTATGCAGCAGTTGCATGTGCATGTGCAGATTGTGCTTCCGGAGTAGATTTTAAGTGGCAAAAAGAGAGAAAAAAAGAAAAGCTGGTGCCCCGGAATGGATGGTCACTTACAGTGACATGGTTACGCTGTTGTTGACTTTTTTTGTGCTGCTCCTCTCTATGGCGAGTATGGATCAAGTCAAGTTCGATAAAGCTTCCGGGTCGCTGAAAGGTGCCTTTGGTGTCTTTGGTGGCCAGGATGAGCAAAAAATTTCTCAGCCTACCATTGTTGAAATCGCCCCCATTCAGGATGATCTGGTGCAACGCACCTTCACCCGGATTAAAACCCAGATCAATCGCCTTCGCCTTGATCGCTCCATCGAACTCGTCAAAGATCGGGGTGCGGTTATCTTGCGCATTAACGATGCTGTTTTGTTTGCCCCTGGATCGCAGCGCTTGAAAGAGGAAGCCTACCCGGTGTTGCGCAAGGTCGCTGGCTTGATCGAGCCCCTGCCGCTGCAGGCAAGGATAGAGGGGCATACGGATAATATCCCTTTTGTACGTAGTGATATGAGCAACTGGGAACTTTCGGTTATGCGCTCCATCGCGGTGCTGAGATTCTTCCAAGAACAGAGTTTGTTGCCTCTTGATCGCCTGTCGGCGGTGGGATATGGAGATCAACACCCGATAGCCCCAAACGACACCCCTGAGAATCGTGCTATAAATCGGCGGGTGGAGTTTGTCCTAGAAAGTGTTGGCGACTATCGCGCGCAGTTACCTTATCTTATCGATGCAAACGAGCAGTTACCATTCTAGTTTTATTGGTTTAGTTCAACCTGTGCGTAGCAGTATATGCGGATGTATTGCAGAGTAAAAGGGAGCACTCCACGCGTGGGCGACATAAAATTTTATCAGCTGATTTCAGTCGGCAGATTTTAGGCAGGAGACAAATAAATGGCCGATGAAGAAAAAAAAGATAGCAGTGGTGGAAAAATGAAGCTTATTCTCCTTGCTCTTGGGGTGGTAGTACTACTCATTGCAGTTGGTGTTGCCGCTTACTTGGTGGGGAACAAGTCTGCTGGGCGGGTTGAGGTTGGCGCTACAGACAGCCTGGCCCAAAATCGGGAGAATACCACCATTGGCCCAATGGTGAATATAAATGATTTTATCATCAATATTTTGGATAAAAATGAGACCCGCTACTTGAAAGCGGCCATCACCATTGAACTGCACAACCCAGAAACTGCCGTTGAAGTTACCGAGCGGATGGCCCAGATACGCGATGCTATTTTGTTGCTTATAGGGAATAAGACCTTTGCGGAATTGAGTGATCTGCAGGGAAAGTTACAACTGCGTGCCGAAATTATCGCCCGACTCAATAAAATATTGACCAAGGGTAAGATAAAGGGAATTTACTTCACTGAATTTGTGGTGCAATAGGGGTTCGCGTTGGAACGCATTTTATCCAAAGAAGAGATAGCGGAACTACTTTCGGCGGTTCGCGAAGGCACACTTGACGTCGAACTTGAGACGCACGATGCGGACTATACGGTTAGGCCGAAAAAGGTAAGCAGTTTCAGCTTGGTGCAGTCGCGCAGCCAGAGCGGTATTCGGCTGCCTAATTTTGATATCCTGCTGGATTCTTTTGCGCGAAACCTCGCGTTTTCCATTTCAAGTCGGGTAGAACGCACTGTTTCCGTCGTGCGCGACAGTATTCAAGATGTGGAATTCGGTACCTTGATTGAGGGGTGCGTGAATCACGAACTCTTCGGAGTTATCGGGATCGACCCACTAAAGAAAAACGGCCTACTTATCTTTGATTCAAACCTAGCCTTTTCTCAGATCGAGATCATCCTCGGTGGAGGGTCAGGGCTGCAGACACCAACGTTAAAGCGCAACCTGACAGCGATAGAACTTAATTTGTCCAAGGATATTTTTTCGGAGACGTGCACAGAGCTTAATAAGGCATTTAGTGTTATAGAGCAACTCAACTCATCCCTAATCCACGTAGAGACCAACCCCCGTTTAGTTAATATTGTCACCTCTGATGCAGATATGATGGTAGCAACCTTCAAAACCAGAATTGAGAATATTGAAGGAAACATCCGCTTAGTGATCCCATACAGTTCGCTGGATTCTATCCGCGAAAAGCTAAAAACTGAATTGGGGATGTCGCGCCCTTCTGGGCAATGGCAGGAATATATGGTGCAGGAAATTAGCCAGATGGAGGTTGTGGTTACAGCGGAGTTGGCGCGGATAAAGTTGAACGTGCGTGAAATTCTTAATTTGCGTAACGGTGATATAATTTCCCTTGACTGCACTCCGCAGAGTAATGTTCGTCTGCTGGTGGAGGGGCAGGCTAAATTCAGCGCTTATGCGGGTTTGCGCGATAATAAAAAAGCAGTGCGGATCTTAAAACGTCTCCACAGGAGGTAATTAAATGGCCGAAAACGAACAGCGACCCACACAAGAGCAAGCGCCACCGGTTGAAAATGAAAATACTGCGGTTAAAACTGTTGAAACTGGAGCGGAAAATATTAAAAACTTAGACTTACTCCTTGATATCCCTTTAGACGTATCTGTTGAGGTAGGGCGGTCGCGCATGTTGGTGCGCGACCTGCTCCAGATGGATGAGGGATATGTGGTGGAGCTAGGTAAGCAAGCCAATGAACCGCTAGATGTATATGTTAATTCACGCCTGATTGCTCGCGGTGAGGTAGTTCTTATAGATGACAAATTGGGACTACGCTTAACGGATGTGGTGAGTCCGGCAGAACGTATTGAAAACTTGGCCTAAGTTTAGATGCGCAGCGCTGTTGTTCAAATATTGCTTGTGTGTGTGCTGTCCGTTCTGGTCTTTCCGCCTGCATTGTTAGCTGCAGTCGCAGACAAAAGCGATCCTTCCCTTTTTTCCATGACTCTGCAGATGCTTGCCGCGCTGATGTTAGTGCTGGGGTTGTTTCTGCTTCTGTATGCCCTAGTGCGTAAATCGCGGAGCTGGATCCCCGGCAAAGCAGATGGGCAGCAGATTGAGGTGCGTGCAGTGCGCCACCTAGGTCCTAAAAAAGCCCTTTACCTTGTTGATGTTGATGGCAGACGTTTTTTTCTTTCCACCGCCGGAGAGCAGATTCGGTTGTTGTCAGGTTGGAACGCGCGTGATTCCGCCCCCGCATCGGGCTCCGAGCCAAAATCGGATATTCAGTCTGATTTTGCTACCTTGATGCATCAGGAAATGACAGATGCTGTAGCGGATTGCGATGGCCCTGCAGTTAAAGAGAGTGGGTGTGAGCGTGTTCAGAAGCATTAAATCGATACCAGTTCTGGTTGCTTTGGCTTTGCCCTTTTTGGTTCCGGCTCTTCTAGCCCTTGGAATCGCGCTGCTAGCGCCGCAGACTGCTATGGCGCTGGAAATCCCTACCATATCCTTTGGGGTGACGGCCGCAACTACTCCGGCAGAGGTATCTCCGGCTATCAAGGTGCGGTTGGTCTTGACCATCATGT
>JAQUDG010000112.1 GCA_028685815.1 Desulfuromonas sp. | reverse complement strand
CGCGTTGCTCGGAGAGTTTATATTCAGCAAAACTGCCATCCGGCATAACAGCAGTAGCAGTAAAGTCTGGGGCCTGACGGGTTACAAGTACACTCATGATTTAAGCTCCTTTGATACAAAATTAGGGGTTAAGAAAGAGATGTTAACAGATAATCATTACCTTGTTTAAGGCGTTTACACAAGGCCTGAAGGCAGTTTAAACAAGTCAGCTCGCGCCTGACCGACGACTACTATGCAATTGATAACCTTATTTGTCAACAATAAAAACAATGCACATGGAAACGCTTTTGATGCGATCCTGCTGATGCGTTTTACAATGAACCATTGTATATTTTTAATCCATTGCATAAATTGATAATTGTATGGTGACTTTTATGTGTAGAATAACCAAATCCGCAGTGGGGGGACAATCGTTGGTGCTGGTATGCCGCGCCGTGCGCCCGGAAGCCGACAAGGGCCTCATTTTTTATCTATCCTCAACAACCAACCGGAGGGAGCCATGCCCATTCCTGTCTTAAATCTTGGCGCAAGCCAAGGTGGATTAGTCCAACAATTAGGTAAAATGAGTAATCGGCATGGCTTAATTGCTGGCGCCACAGGAACAGGAAAAACAGTGACTCTGCAAGTTCTTGCGGAGGGTTTTTCGAAACTCGGCGTGCCCGTTTTCGCTGCGGATATTAAAGGAGATCTGTCGGGTATTGCCGCCGCAGGAAAGTCTCATCCAAAGGTTGACGAAAGATTGGCCCAGATTCCTCTTCCAGATTACAAGCTTCAGCCGTGCCCGACCTTGTTCTGGAGTATTGATAACGAGCAAGGGCATCCCGTCCGAACGACCATTTCGGAGATGGGACCTCTCCTCTTGGCAAACCTCTTAGAGCTCAATGAAACCCAGAGTGGGATCATCTATGCTGCCTTCGAAATTGCGGATGATGAAGGGATGCTGTTGCTTGATCTTAAGGACCTGCGCGCTTTACTTCTGTGGATGGGGGAGAATGCAGGCCAACTTCGCAACGAGTATGGAAATATTTCGTCCGCGAGCATTGGTGCCATTCAACGCCGTTTGTTGGTTTTAAAAGAGCAAGGGGCGGAACATTTCTTCGGAGAACCCGCGCTGCAGTTAACGGATCTCATGCATTGCGATTTTTCAGGTCGAGGTGTCGTCAGCCTGCTCGATGCCAGTACGTTGGTTCATCGTTCCCCGCGCGTCTATGCCGCGTTTTTACTCTGGCTGTTAGCGGAGCTTTTTGAGCAACTATCTGAGGTTGGGGACGCCGACCGCCCTAAATTGGTGCTGTTTTTTGACGAAGCACATCTATTGTTTAACGATGCACCAAAAAGTCTTATGAACAAGATCGAGCAGGTGGTTCGCCTCATTCGCTCTAAAGGGGTCGGGATTTTCTTTATCACTCAGAGTCCCTTGGATATTCCAGAAAATATTCTTGGACAACTCGGGATGAAGATTCAACATGCCCTACGTGTATACACGGCGAAAGATCGAAAAACAGTGAAGGCCGTTGCTGACTCATTTCGCCCTAACCCTGATTTTGACACCCAAGAAGTTGTGACGCAGTTGGAAACTGGAGAAGCATTGATCTCCGTATTGGATAAAAATGGAGCACCAACCCCAGTACAGCGAGTCCTTGTTTCTCCGCCAGAAAGCCAGGTCGGGCCTCTCGATCCCCAAGCTCGGCTAAATTTGATGCAACGATCCCCCATTGGTAATCGCTACAATGAAGCGGTTGACCGTGAATCAGCGTACGAATTGCTGAAAAAGAAAGCAGCGGAAGTAACCACAAAACAACAGACCGAATTGGCACGACACGAAGCTGAAAGGCAGCAGCAAAAAGCAGATAAATCGCAACGGGTAGGTTCAGGACGGAAACCGCAAAGTGCTGCAGACGCTATGGTGAAAAGTGCAGCAAGGTCTATAGGGAGTCAACTTGGGCGCCAAATAATGCGCGGGGTGCTTGGGTCTTTTTTCGGCAAAAAATAAGCGTAAAACTTACTATCCATTTGTGCTAGTGAATTCTAATTGAAGTGGTAATTATGGCGATTTGTGTTGGTGGGGGCGACAATGGCAAAAGAGGCTACAACACCATGATCCTACCAGCTAAACATCAGTCGGCGCTATTACTCTTAGCCCACATTTGAGGTCTTTTGCACAAAAGGGATCAGATGAAACACTAGCTTATTGAAAGACCCTCGCAACCTCTGCTCAAGCCTTTGACGCAAGAGCTCTATGTCTTCGGCGCTGGTTGCGCTGTCAAAGTGCATTTCAATTTGGATATAACGGCAACTTCCGCTTAGGTGGGAATAGATGTTGCCGATCCCTTCGTAGGCGTCGAAATCCATGGTTAGGGCATTGAGAATTTTAAGCTGATCCGCCTCAGGCAGCGGCAGATCAATCAACGATCTGAAGTTTTTGCCCAATAAGTCTACAGCGGTGTAGAGCATGTAAATTGCGACAGATATGCCGATAATCAAATCAAAAATAATAGCGGCGCCGAGATGCCCCGAAGATTGCACCCATAATCCGATCAGGAGACCGGCTACAATGGATAAATCCTGAGCTATGGCAAACTTGAAACTGACGAAGTACGAATACGTCATCGGCGAATGGTCACAAAACCTCTGGCACATGCGTAATATCCAGACCATCAATACTCCAGAACGGATTATCGACAATAATACTGGAATCTGCGCCATTCCTAGGTCTATTGTGGCGGGAGGATCGAGATAACGCTTGAAGGCGGAGTACATGATGAGCAGGGATATCGGAATAACAATGATTGCGTATAAAAGTCCGGAGAAGTTTTCGAGCTTTCCCGTTCCGTAGGGGAAACTAAAACAATTTTGACGCAGTATGATGATGATCGCAAACAGGTTAAAAAAATGCTGTATTAGGCTAACTCCACAATCCAGCGCCATGCCAAAAATTGCAAGTGAACCGCTAAGGATGCTCACGATCGTGCTGATGGCGATCAGCGGCAGCATGGTTATCAGTACCCAGACGATGAACTTTTTAAGTTCCAGATATTCATTGGGTTGACTAGCATTGAAATGGTCAGATTGGTTGGAAGCAGAGATGCGCATAATTTATGCTTGCCTTGATAGACTCACAAATTCTTTATTTATATACCAGAAAGCTTCTGCCCAGCATCTATCGGTTCTCTAGCGGGCGATGTTGCGCATTGTCATTCCGGCTTAAATTTTTCTTGGAATGACAATGCACGCAAGTATTACCCTTCGGCCAAGTTGCTTTTTAGCGTTTTAAGACGACTTTTTCATCTTAAATACCGCTGTACCATTTGTTCCAAATTTCATCAAATTTGCCATCATTTTTCATGGCATCTAAATTGTTTTGCCATTGAGCAATAATGCTTTTAGTGGTGGAAGGTGAGAACGCAATATAGCCTTCATAGTCAACTGCTTTTAGCTGGTTGATAATGTTTTCCCGCGGTATGCCGTACATATCGCAATATAACTCTATGTCCTGATCTTCCAGGAGAACAACATCTGCTTCACCACTTTCCAGCTGCTTAAAAGCTCCTTCAGCGGTGTATGAGGTGGTCAAAATATTGGTAAACCCGTTATCGTTCAAAAAATCGTGGGTATACCATCCATAGGGGGTGGCTATCTTGTATGCTTTTGCTTGCTCGAGGGTGGCAAACGAAATGTCTGACCCAGCTTTTGTGTATAAGTTGGATTTGAACGAAGCTATGGGGCCAACCCATTGAAAGAGGTTTTCGCGCTCGGGGGTACGAGCCGTGGTAAAAAGTGCATAATTAGGCATGTATTGCGCCGCAGCGAAGCCAACTACCCAACCAGAAATATTGATTGCATCCTTATGGCCGTTGCGAGACTGTATTTCGTTGACAATGTCAATTGACGATCCTGCATACGTTACATTTGCTCCATCTACTGAACTAATGTAATTGATAGGAGGGGATACTTCGGTCATTAACTGTATAATTCCCGGCACAGAGCGATCAGTAGCTAGCGGGGCATACTTACGCAGAATGTCCAAGTTCGTCTTGTCGATTACCATGGAGTTAATCGCATCCTGGCACTTGTTTACAACTTGGTCATCAACATCTTTAGAGAAGGCGATAAACATATACATATCGTCGTAAGTAGTGGCGACATGTATATGTTCACTCATGTAGTAATCCACGCTAACTGTACCGACAAACTTCAGACTATCGCTAGCTATACCCTTTACTTCATCATTTTTAAAAGCGGCAATTGCGGCCTCATAAGAGGGGTATTCTTCTAGATTCTCAAAGCCCAACTCCTCCAGCTTAGTGGTTTCGCGCCACCCAGTTACGACAGCGATCAATCCAATATCTTTTGTTTTCTCAACCCCTATGGCTTCTAAGTCTCCGGAGTTGTCTTTAACAAAAACATGATAACTGTTTTTGCTCGTTGGCCCGGCCCATTTAAAGCGATCCCTGTCTTCTTTTGTGTAGATCACGTTTAACAATGCCCGGTTTGACCCGTCAAGTGTCGCTTGGTAAGCATCATCCCAGGAGTTGTCAATACGAAATTCCGCCGCTATCCCAGCTATATCCATAGCGTGCTTGGCAGTATCAGCATCAATACCGACTATTTCTCCGTTTGACTCATAAACGTACGGCACAGACTCGACGCTCAAAACTGTTATGGGGGTAGAGGATGAATGATGATGGCTATCCGAGCATCCGCTTAAGAACAGAGTAAAGCAGCAGAGGATGAAAAGGCATGCCGTTCCGTGTGGCGTAAATTGCTTGCGTAAATAGTTCATAGATGTCTCCGTGTAATGTGAAAATTCTTTTTCAAAACCATCTTAGTTATTAGCCTACATCTAACTTTTTACACAAGTTTAAACTGATGCTACGTTAGCTTTGGGACCAGAATATTGGGGCAATAATCTCCGGGATAGATTTGCCCTGCTCAAAGCGGAGTTTCAAGCAGGTAATCGTCATAACGCGCCACTTTTTCTATCACTACTTCTGCATCTTGCTTGACGATGAATTCGCTCAAGCCAATTGCACTGTGGGGGTTCCCCCAATCATAGGTATAGCCTAAGCGCGTCCACGGGAATTTATGCTCCTGAAAGTAAGATTTTGTGATCTGGGCATTAAACCAGTCTTGATGTTCACTTGTCGCGGAGTCTGGGAAGCTAAGCTCGCAAACCGAGTCGGTAATTTCATTGTCCGGGCAGGGACGATAAAGGTCGCTGGGATGCACCCACATCTCTGCAAACCAAGTGTTGCCAGTGCCCTCGGGCAAACCAAGAACCTGCTCAATCCGCAGTAGCGGTTCATCTGCGCGTTGGCGTACCCCCGCATAAAAATCACTCAATTCGGGGACAACCGTTACCCAGGTCTCACCCCACCAAGCCTGGATCGTTTCCCCCTCAGGGTAACTGTCGGGGTGACGGGTAAAAGTGACAACAAGCACCCGCCCATCTCTCCATTCTAGCTCCGTATTGTCCGTAGTTATGGCCGTTAACTGGGGATATATTTCAGCGCTATCGGCAAAAACTGCATCCGCAACAGCGGCGTCATAGAGATCAGCAGTAGATTGAAAATTATGTCCTCCATCGCTACAGCCGAAGCTAACAAGGAGGATGGTGCAGAGTGAGATTACGCTGAGTATTTGTCTCATTTTTGTGACCATAAATAGTTTTTTCCAAGTTTTGTATGAAAGTTAGGTTGTTTGGGGGCTTCTTTTCTAATCGCGAAGAACGGCGCAATGTAAAATTAAGAGACAAGAGGGCAGTAAGTCCAAATATTGCCGAGCGCGGACAGCTTATTCCACATGAAATGTTTCTCTACACTAAAATGGATATATTATTGAAATCCGAGGATTGTAATATATTCAGCTAATAGATGGAAAGACAATCTAAAGAAAACTTAGAGGTGATAGTCTTGACAGCAGACAGGCGCATGCTAAAGGTTTGTAAAGACGAAAGTCAGATTCTCACCCTTTAGCCCTGCGGGGCCAAGTCTCCGGCTGGGAGTCCTGAAAGGAAATTTTCTATGCTATTTAAGAGGATTTGGATGGTTTGTGCTTTGGTTGTTCTGGTTGTTGCAACCGCCACCGCGACGGAAAGCAAGAATGACGAAAGGAAGTCGGATGTTTGGCTTAAAGCCAATATAGTAACCTCCTACACACTGAATCAGAACCTGAACCCATTTGATTTCGATGTCGAGGTCGAAAACGGCATCGTATCTTTGAGTGGCACGGTTGACTCTGAGGTGGAAAAGGATCTGGCCATAGAGATTGCCAAGGGTGTCGAGGGCGTCAAGGATGTCAACTCGAGCATCATGATTGAGCCGGGCACCAAGGCGGAAGAACGCAAGGAACCCGAGTTTTTTCGGACAGTCGAGGATGCAACTATTACGGCTAAGGTTAAGTCGAGGTTGTTGTGGAATCGGAATACCAATGGCATGGATATCAACGTGGTCACTGAAAATGCTGTTGTCACGCTGAAGGGAAAGGTTGCTTCTGCGGCTCAGGGCGATCTGGCTGCGCAGATGGCCAAAAATACTACCGGAGTCGAACGGGTCATGAAGGAGTTCGAAATTGTTCCTGAACCGAAAAAAGCCGAGAAAAAGGGCACCCTCGAAACAATTGAGGAGAAAACGAACGATGCCTGGATTACAACCAAGGTGAAGTCGATGCTTCTTTTCAGCAAGGAGGCAGATGGGGTGGATATCAGCGTCGCATCGCTCTAACGGGTGGCCCACTTTACTCCGGAATCACTGGCACGGTTTAAAGCGGAATCGGTGGCCCACTTTCAGCGGAATATGCAGTAAAACGCATAATAATTATCATTGCATGATTCAATATTTGAGTTAGGGTTATAGAAAAAACAACCGCTGTCCTAAGAAAGGAGAATCTCCCGTGGCAAAGAAAAATATTCAATGGCTAGAATCTCTCGAAGAAGCGCAGAATCTTGCCGAAAAAAATGGAAAACTAATCCTGCTCGACTTCTTTAACCCCGGCTGAATTGGCTGCAAACAGATGGATGCAGTTTCGTATCCACAGCCAAGTGTCATCGATTTTATTTCTAACAATCTCATACCTCTGCGTATTGCTGCCGATCACAAGGAACTCGCACCTCGGTTCCGGGTCAAGTGGACTCCCGTTTTACTCCTGCTCGATGCTTCAGGAGCGGAGGTTTACCGTACTCTGGGGTTTTTCTCACCGGAGGAACTGATTGCAAGCCTGCTTCTGGGGATAGGCAAGTCCAACTTCGATAAGGCCGAGCGCTCCGCTGCGATTAAAAAGTTTGATCTGATTTTGAAGGAATATCCGCAAAGTGGGTCAACCCCAGAAGCGGTCTACCTGCAGGGGGTGGCTAACTATATTGAAACCAAAGACGTTAGCCATCTCAAAGAACTCTACCAAACCCTGAAACGGGATTATCCACAAAGCACTTGGTTGATGCGGGCAAGTCCGTATAGCCTGCTGTAACACGCATAGCGTATTGCGTGGGGTAGCAACTTTTTAGTTTTGAAGACACCCCAATTGTATCTGTGTTTTTCTCGTTTCAGAACAAAACCAGCTAAATGCGTGAACATTAAAGGATAAAGTGGGTAAACGTCCTCGAGCTGAAACGTAAAGGGGTGACCCTGATGCTGCTCTAGGAGAGTCTCAGGCAGAGTATCCGCAAGGCTACCGTTATAGCGATTTGTTGTGAGTTGTATCGGCAGCGGGCGCACCGGAGAGATCACCGAGACCCCGAACTTCGTCGCGGTGTTAGGGGCTAGTAGCTATCGCCTTCAAGAAGCTTCCTGGGTCGCGTAAAGGCGCCTTTGAATCTCTGGACCGCCCGTTTCTGAAACCATTACCAATCGCCGCTTTGAGACCCAGCTGAAAAAGGCCAAGCTCAAGCACTCTTGTTGTTTATGTTTCTAGGATTAATAGAGTAGCGAATAAAAGAAAGGGGCCTAGCGGCCCCCTTTTTTTATCAAATCAAATTGAATAAAATAACATTATTTAATTCTTTATTTTGCGGGCAAAAACCAAGCCCAACAAGCCGCAACCTAAAAGTATAATTGTGCTTGGCTCAGGGACAGGGGCAGGGTTAGAAGGAGTGTCTGAGAAACTGCCTGCTTGTAGAAATACACCTGAATCTAACGAATGATCTCCAGCATCTGCAATCGCCAGTTTTATGCTATATGTTTGACCCGCAATTAAGTCAGACACTGAGGCCGTCAGCACATCGGTGAAGCCATCATATTCAAAGTTAAAAGCTCCGTTGTTCTCGTTGTCGTTATAGTAGCCTGCGTTGGACATGTTATTTACATTGTCGATGGTAACAGGCGTACCGTCAGGTAATAGTGCAATATTATTACCATCAAAGACAAATGCAAAAACATCAGGTAGTGCATCATTGTTTCTGTAAATTACAAAAGGCCTGACAAAAAGACGGGCCACGGTTATTCTCTTTGGTGAATCGCCAAACCCAACCAGAGAGGAAAGAAACCATGACCCGTCTAGAAGATTAT
>JAQUDG010000111.1 GCA_028685815.1 Desulfuromonas sp. | reverse complement strand
AGAATTATAGCGCGAGGAACCGGAGCCAACCTCTCCTGTGAATACGCAACCCGCCTGGAAGAAGCCAAGATCGGTGATCATATCGTAACCTCCGGTAATGGTGGAGTATTCCCCAAGGGCATCCCCATCGGCACCATTACCGAAGTTCAGACTCCTAAGTACGGGCTGTTTCAGGCAATCACGGCTATGCCGGCGGTAGATTTCTCCCGACTGGAGGAAGTTCTCGTAATAGTTAAGCAAGAACAATGAAATACTGGCTTCTTTTCTTCCCACTAAGCACCTTGTTCCTTGTGGTCCAAACCACCCTCTGGACTATGTTGCTGCCACAGGCTCCATGCCCCAACACCACCCTGCTAATTATTCTGTACCTAGGATTTCAGGCACCCTTTGGTGCTGGGGGTATCTGCGCTTTTACCTTGGGGTGCCTACTCGATGTCTTCAGCGGGGTGACTTTTGGCTTTCACGCAATAATTCTCCTCACAATCTTCATGGTGACGGCAGGCTTTAGGCGCCAACTCAACGCAGACAACCCTCTGGTACTGCCCTTTGCAACCATTGTGGGAACAGGTGCGTTTGCCCTTTTATCCATTTTCATTTTGCTGCTCTTCTCTGATCGTGATCAAGTCTGGCCGCAGATACTCAGCTCCATACCCATGCAGATCATAGTCAATCTGGTCGCGGTGCTTATCTTGCGTCCTCTCTTTACCAAGCTAGGTCTTATCGCGGGGCTGCAGTCGACCGCCCCATTCAGAAGGCAGATCTAACCATGCCACTTCACGCCCCACTTCCAGACGATGAGCATAGAAAACGTACGTTTGAGTGGCTGCTGTTCGTCGTGGCTATCTTTTTCCTCCTGATAGTCGCACGCCTCTGGTACCTACAGGTAATCAAAGCAGAACACTTTGAACTTTTGGCACAGAGAAATCGCACCCGCTATCTCCCCATAGCGGCACCCCGTGGGATAATATTTGACCGCAACGGCGAAATTCTCGTGGGCAATCGGCCTTCGTTCAGTGTGTCTGTACTCCGCCAGGATGTGACTGACAAAACTGCGCTGATTGAAGACATTGCTAGAATTCTTGCGTGCGATGCAGAAGAAATAGAAAAAAACTGGGATAAATATAAATATTTTCCGCAGTATCTGCCCATACCTCTGAAAATCGGTATAACCCGCGATCAGGTGGAACAACTTAGCGAAAACTCGATGTATCTACCGGGGATGATAATAGAAACCAAACCAGTGCGCAGCTACCCTAGTGGCAGCGCCGGTGCCCATATCTTCGGACATGTCGGATTAATTAGTGCCGAAGAATTGGCACTTAGGCAAGGTGACAGTAATTATCGTGCTGGAGATCTGATCGGCAAAGGGGGATTGGAAAAACACCTCAACTCCACCCTGCGTGGCACCGACGGGCAGCTCCTAGTTGAAGTCGACGTCAAGGGCAAGCTGCTGCGGCAACGGGTAAAACGCCAACCCACACCGGGGCAGAATCTGGTTCTGACGCTAGACAAAAACCTACAGCAGTGCGCGCAAAGAGAATTAGACGGCATGGCCGGAGCCGCAGTGGTGCTGGATGTTGCCACCGGACAAATTCTAGCGCTTGCCAGCAGCCCGACCTACGAACCTGATATTTTCACCAACGGAATCAGCACCAGCGCATGGTCCGAACTTCTCAATAACCCGCGCGCCCCCCTGCAGAACCGTGCCGTCAGCGGGCAGTATCCTCCAGGGTCGACCTTCAAGCCAATTATAGCATTGCTAGCGGCTTCGCACCCAGAACTCAGCCATGTCCAACAACCCATCTTCTGCGAGGGTAAAACCAGAATCGGCAACCGGGATTTCCGCTGCTGGAAGCGTTCAGGCCACGGCTCCGTCGATCTGAACAAGGCGATGCGTGAAAGCTGCGATGTCTGGTTCTACCATATGTCCATGCGCCTTGATATCGATCGCATCGCAACCATGGCAAGAAACATGGGCTTGGGGCGCGGATACAATCTGCCCTTGGATGGCGAACGGGAAGGACTTATTCCAGAGCGTGCCTGGAAGCGTGGTCGCTTTAACGAGTCTTGGTATATGGGAGAAACGGCCATTACTGGAATTGGGCAGGGTTATGTACTAACCACACCTCTGCAATTAGCGCTGATGACCGCAACCATAGCCAATGGCGGCACCCTCTACAAACCCCAAATCCTGAAAAAGGTAACCTCCCACACCGGTGGCAAGGATGCGGAAGTAAAGGCAGAAGTATTGCACCACAATAGCATTCCTGCTGTAGCCATAGCCGCGGTCAAAGCAAGCCTTGAGGCAGTAGTGCACGACCCACGCGGCACCGGAACAACGTGCCGCATCGAAGGCTTGCGTCTTGCAGGGAAGACTGGTACTGCACAGGTTGTCCGTTTGGCTGACGAGGACGAAAAGGGTATTACCAAAGAGGAGATTGCATACCGCCACCGGGACCATGCCTTGTTTATCGCCTATGCGCCGGCCGACAATCCGGAAATTGCTATAGCCGTGATTATCGAACACGGTGAATATGCGAGTAAGACAGCTATCCCTGTCACCCGCGCGCTACTCCTAGAGTACTTCAGCACAAAAGAATCTGACGAAGCTACAGAAAAATAAAAGGTGCATTCAATGTTTGATAGGCGTTTGGTGACAAATCTGGACTGGGGCTTTGTAGGACTGATTCTTTTAACGGCGTCCATCGGTATCGTCAATTTATACAGCGCCACCTCCGGCTGGGACTCTTCCTCCCCCCCCCTGTACATTAAACAGTGCTTGTGGCTGGGGGTGGGGGTGCTAGTCATGGCAGCGGTGGCCATGTTCAACTCTCGTCACCTGCTCCATCTTGGCCCTGGAGCTTACGCAGTGTGCACGGCAGTCTTGATCGCGGTTTTTATTCTGGGTGAAACCAACATGGGTGCCACCCGCTGGCTCGATGTTGGTCTATTCAACCTGCAACCCAGCGAGATCATGAAGCCAGTGATAGTCATAGTCCTGGCCCAGTATTTCAGCAGACACGAACGCCAAGATGGACACTCTCTGCGTGATCTAATCGTACCGGGGATTACTCTACTCATCCCGACTGCACTTATCATCAAACAGCCTGATCTTGGAACCGGTATGATGCTATTGTTTATCGGGGCTACCATGGCGTTGTTTTCTGGAATTCGCCCCAAAACTCTCGCGTTTATCAGCAGCGCCTGTGTCACGCTCGCTGCGGGGGGGTGGTTCCTCCTCCACGAATACCAGCGCGCGCGAATTCGCACGTTTTTAAACCCTGAGCACGACCCCCTCGGCAGCGGGTATCACATTATCCAGTCTAAAATAGCTATCGGCAGCGGTGGCTTCTGGGGTAAAGGTTTTATGCAGGGATCGCAGTCACAGCTATCCTTTCTGCCGGAACGCCATACAGATTTTGTGTTTTCGGTTTTTGCCGAAGAATGGGGGATGTTCGGCGCCCTGATTCTACTCGCACTTTACGTTCTTATCATCTTTCGTGGGATTCTGGTGGCCCACAAAGCCGCCAATAACTTCGGCATGTACCTCACCATTGGCGCAACCAGCATTATCTTCTGGCACGCCATCGTAAATCTTTGCATGGTGATGGGACTACTGCCGGTGGTTGGGGTCCCCCTACCCTTATTCTCTTACGGCGGCACCAATATGGTTACGACTATGGTAGCCGCTGGGATGATTCTGAACGTGAGCATGCGCCGCTTTATGCTTTAACTCCACTCTAGCTTGGCTTAACCTCACATTAATTCATGCGCTCAAGGCCCTCGTTAGGTGGGTGGATTCAGGGGTACGCACAGTGTCTTTCAATGCAGTATGGCGACAAATATGTGGAACAACAACTACACTCCTCGCTGAAATGCCCCCTCTGTTAACTCCACTTCTCGGTTACATACTCTGCTCCATAGCCGTATCCTGTACCGAAATTCCGTCGATCTTGGTTCTGCAAATGGCTGGGATAGCCATTCTTGTTCTGCTTGCCTACTATAGGCGTCCGACACGCCCCCTCGTAATAGCCACTGCGGTAGTCTGGGGCGGGATAGCCACCTCCTTTGCCCTCACCCCTGCTCCATACCACCTAAAACTTCTGCAACAAATTGAAGGGAAGGAAGTTGCCCTTGCTGGGAAAGTGCTACGCGTCGAAGCGCAACCAGGGCGCTGGCGCATGGATGTTGCCATCGACACTATCCACAGGGGAGAACTCCGCACTGAGGCCAGGTCGATGCCAGTGCGGATCCATATTGGGGATAAAGCAATAACTGCATATCCCGGCGACCAAGTACGCCTACGCGCTAAACTCAGACAACCCCGCCTATTCGGCACTCCTGGGGAATTCAACTACCCACGCTATCTTGCCCGACACGGCATCATCGCCTCGGGTTTTGTCGCCAACGCCACTTCCATTGCGCGCATGGCCTCAGATACCCCTCCATCCAGCAATGAACGTATTGCGCGCTGGCGTCAGCACACTGCGCAGAATATCGCCATCAGCCTGCCAGAACAATCCACGGCGTATCTCTTGAGTTTAGCTCTGGGCGAAAACACCCGCCTAAGCACCGAACAACGCCAAACCCTAGCATTTACTGGGCTGGCACATTTGTTTTCAATCTCAGGGCTGCACCTAGGGATGATCGCAATGTTAACGTATGCTCTGTTGCGATTCTGGTATCGACGCAGCACCACCCTGCTGCTATGGCAACCAATGCAGAAGATCATCCCCCTGCTGTGTCTCCCCTTTGCTTTAGCCTATCTTGTTCTAACTGGCAGTGCCCTACCCACCGTACGAGCTACCGTAATGCTGGGTGTCGCAGCATTGATCGCTGCCATCAACTACCGTACCCAAGCAGGGGCTGTTCTCGTGTTGGCTGCAGCCTTTATCCTCCTTGCCGACCCACTTGCCCTGCAGTCTGCATCCTTTCAACTTTCGTTTGCCGGTGTCGGTGCCCTGCTGCTGGTGTTACCCGTATGGCACCGGCGTTTACCTACAGGCTGGAAGCGTTGGATTGTTCTGCTTTTTCTGACCTCATACACCGCCTTTTTAGCCACTACCCCCTTTGCCTTGTGGCACTTTCACACCTTGGCTCCGGGCTCAATCTTAATTAATATCCTGGCGGTGCCAGTGGTGAGTTTCCTCATACTGCCCCTGACTTTAAGTGCTACCGCGATATTCAGCATCGCTCCCACACTGGGCGAGCCGTTGCTCAGATTGAGCGCTACCCTGCTCATGCAACTGCTTAGATGGGGGGAAGCCTTAGCGCACGGACCACTGGCTGGGCGCTACATCTATCTGTCGACGTGGGGACAACTGGCGCTGGCCCTACTATGTGCAGGACTGATTCTCTGGGTCGCCAGTCGCCGCACTGCGGCATTCTTCAGTCTGGGTAGTGCAGTGGTAGCACTACTACTTACGATGCTGGTGCCCCTGAATGCCCCCGCTACTCTACGCCTGACAGCCTTGAGCGTCGGGCAAGGAGACTCATTTCTCCTCCAAACCCCAGAAAATAAAAACTATCTCATCGACGGAGGTGGACTCTACTCAGCCTCCTTCGATACTGGAGCACAGCTGGTCGCTCCGGCGCTGCAACGCCTTGGAGTTACCCAGTTGGATGCGGTAATTTTAAGTCACGATCATCCAGACCACAGCAAGGGGTTAAACCATATACTGCGCCATTTCCCCACCAGAGTCTTTTTAAGTGGTGCGCAGATGCGTACCCTCAATTCACGCCTGCATGCAACACTGAACTCTCCAAAGGCTCCAGCGCTGATTTCGCTACCTGAGGGGCTTATCCGTCTGGACCCGTATGTGTACTTGCATATTCCCGACCAGACCCACAGATCGGTCAACGACCGTTCCATAGCGATATTTGCTGGCCACGGCACGGAAGGGTTGCTCCTCACTGGCGACCTCGAAACGGAGGGGATGGCGCAACTCATGCGCATCAAGCCACCATTTCCGGTTACACTGTTCAAGCTTCCCCACCACGGCAGTCGCAACTCCCTGCCGGAGCAGTGGAGTGACGCCTGGGACATCAAGCATACCATTGCAAGCTGTGGCTTCGAAAACCACTTCGGGTTCCCCCACTTGGCAGTCCGCGACATTCTTGCAGCAGAAGAAATTCCCCTGTGGCGCACCGATTTGCACGGCAGCATCCAGTTCAGCACCAATGGCACTAACTGGGAGGTCAAGCACTGGAAAGAGTTGAATACACCCCCTTGACAGCAATAGCTTTCCAGCATATTCATAGCATCGCGTGTGCGTAAGTACCAATCCACCTGGCAAGGCTTTAGCCTCGGCAGAGCAAGGTGACTCTTTCAATAAGAACGCAAACAGGATAAAAGATAGATAGAGCCAAAACATAGCGCAATAAATTCTACTGCGAACAATCAAAACACATAATCCGAAGGAGACACCCGTTGAGTATAACCGGCATCAAAGGGATGAATGATATTCTGCCGCACGATATTGCCGCATGGCAGTTTCTGGAGCAACAAGCACGTCAAATTTTCCATACCTATGGATACAAAGAGATCCGCGTTCCTGTGGTGGAGAAAACTGAGTTGTTCAGTCGTTCTATCGGCGAAACCACAGATATCGTTGAAAAAGAGATGTATACCTTCGTGGACAAAGGGAATAACTCCATCACCCTGCGCCCCGAAGGGACTGCGCCGGTGATGCGTTCCTTCATTCAGCACAAGCTCTACAATGAGGCCAACAGTTCCAAACTGTACTACATGGGGCCCATGTTTCGTTACGAGCGCCCCCAAAAAGGGCGTTATCGCCAATTCCACCAAATTGGTGCGGAGGTGATCGGGCAGGATGACCCACGTATTGATGCCCAAGTATTGGCGATGCTGAGCCATTTCTTTACCGCAGTCGGGATAACCAATGTCAGCCTGCAGCTCAACTCCCTAGGTTGCAATGCCTGTCGCCCCGACTACCGTCGCACCTTAATTGAATTTCTGACCCAACGTCTGGATGCTCTGTGCGATGACTGCAAGCGCCGCTACTCCACCAATCCCCTGCGGGTATTGGACTGCAAAGCGGCCGGATGCAAGGAAGCCACCGCCACCGCGCCATCTGTACTCGACAACCTATGTACGGAATGTGAAGAACACTTCCACAAGGTTCAGCACCACCTCAACGCACTTGAAGTCCCCTATGAGATCAACAATCGCATGGTGCGCGGTCTCGATTACTACACCAAAACCACCTTTGAAATGGTGACTACCGCCCTCGGAGCCCAGAACGCCGTGGCTGCGGGAGGGCGCTACGATGGATTAATTCAGGAACTGGGAGGCCCAGCTCTGCCCGGAATCGGATTCGCCATGGGGGTAGAACGCTTGGTGCTGCTCCTGGATACACACAAACTCAAAGCTCCGGTGCCACAGCTATTTATCGCGGCTCTGGGCGAGCGTGCGCAGCAGGAAAGCTTTGTTATACTTAACCGCCTCCAGCATCAGGGAATATATGCAGAAATGGACTTTTCCGGCAAAAGCCTGAAAGCGCAGATGCGCCTAGCCAATAAGCTAGACAGCGTGTATTCCATAGTGTTGGGTGACAATGAACTTGAAGCCGGCACCGTCAGCCTCAAGCGGATGGCAGACGGCACCGAAATGAACATTGAACTACACACGCTGGCTGCATCAATAACAGCAGCGCTTGACGGGGAAGAAGCATAGCGCATATACTTAACCGCTTTGCTTTGAAACGATTGCTCTTTGGGTCGGCTACAGCCCGCATACTTCATATAACTGGCTGAACTTAGATACAAACTGGATGTTATCTTATAAAATTTAGACACAAGCGGTAACAGCGAAAGGTCACGCTGACTACTGCAGGAGGAAAAGCCGTTGAACGACACTCTGGGACAATGGAAACGCAGCCACTACTGCGGTGAACTGACAAGTGCACTTATTGGGGAGCAAGTATGTCTGATGGGATGGGTTCAACGTCGTCGTGACCACGGCGGCCTGATCTTCATCGATCTACGAGATCGTGAAGGGGTAGCGCAGTTGGCCCTAGATCCAGATCGAGACTCTGAGGCGCATACCAAAGCGGATACGGTGCGCAGCGAATATGTCGTCGCCATCAAAGGGATCGTTTCACCGCGCCCCGAAGGTACCGTAAACCCCAAAATGAAAACTGGCGAAGTTGAAATTGAGGTCAGTGAACTCAAGATTCTCAACCAGTCAAAAACGCCTCCGTTCGGCCTAGACGAATACACCGACGCAGCAGAAAGTGTGCGCCTCAAATACCGCTACCTCGACCTGCGCCGGCCTGCACTGCAGCAAAACATGATCTTACGCCACAAGATCACCCGCGCGGTACGCACCTTTCTGGACGCGGAGCGTTTTATCGAAATCGAAACCCCAGTGTTGACCAAAAGCACTCCGGAAGGGGCCCGCGACTTTTTGGTTCCCAGCCGAGTCAACGGTGGACACTTCTATGCCCTGCCACAGTCACCACAGCTCTTTAAACAACTCCTGATGGTCTCCGGTTATGATCGCTATGCTCAAATCGTAAAGTGCTTCCGCGATGAGGACCTGCGCGCCGACCGTCAACCTGAATTCACCCAGATAGACTGCGAGATGAGTTTCGTCAACAGTGA
>JAQUDG010000110.1 GCA_028685815.1 Desulfuromonas sp. | reverse complement strand
GATAGGCACTATGATCGAGCTTCCGCGTGCGGTCCTTACTGCGGATAAGATTGCCCGCCAAGCCCAGTTCTTCTCCTTTGGCACCAATGACCTAACCCAGACTACCTTCGGTCTGTCCCGTGATGATGCGGGGACGTTTCTGCCTTACTACGTCGAGCGTGAGATCTTCCCTGAAGATCCGTTTGTTGCCTTGGATCAGACCGGAGTTGGACAACTGGTGGAGATGGGTTGCATCAAAGGGCGCCAGACCCGCCCTGACATCAAACTGGGCATTTGTGGTGAGCACGGTGGCGAGCCCTCCAGCGTAATTTTTTGCCACAAAATCGGGCTAGACTATGTATCTTGCTCGCCGTATCGCGTCCCCATTGCACGTCTAGCAGCAGCGCACGCCGCTCTGCAGGAGGAGCAAGAGGAGTAAGTTTTGCAGGTTCAAGTTGGTTGCAAAACGAAATAATATAGCAAAATATAGTTCAACTTCATACAGCCCGTTCGGTTCTGCAGCAGCATGGCAGCGTTCGGGCTGTATTTTTTGCTACAAGGAGATAGTGATGAGAATCAAGTGTGTCCGCGCGAAGAACGCAAAAGATCTTCTTTGGAACCCCAAAAGTGTTGGCTTTTGTGAACATTATGGAAAACTTTGTGGCAACTGAAATAGCGCCTTATGCTGAAGCAGGCGTAGCCTCTGCTTCTGGTTTGATCTGCCCTCTGTGTGCTGGCGTAGAAACGCGATTGTTTTATCAGGATACTGTAGGAAAGCGCAGACGACGGGCGCGTCTACCTAGGAACAAGGTGATGCGCGCCTACCATCTCTGTCGTGGGTGTGGATTAGTGTTTGTTCCGCAGGCGTTTTTGCTCGATCCGAAGGTAGAAAAGCATGTTTATGATCAGCATCAGAATTCGCTCGCTGATCCTGGATATTGTCGTTTTCTCGCGCAACTATATGAGCCTATGTGCGCGCGGCTTCCTGCACCTGCGCGTGGGCTGGATTTTGGTAGTGGTCCGGAACCGGTTCTAGCCATGCTGCTTAGGGAGCGCGGGTACCAAATACACATTTACGACCCCTACTACGCGCCCGCAAGGGGAGTGCTGGAGCAATCTTATGACTTTGTCACCTGCAGTGAAGTTATCGAACATATCTACACTCCGGCGGAGTCGCTTGATAAACTCTGGGGTAGCATTATGCCTGGAGGCTTGCTGGGGATTATGACCTCTATGGTGCCAGAAGCCGCAGCTTTTGCCACATGGAGATACAAGGACGACCCCACCCATGTACGCTTTTACGCCAAGCGTACGTTTGAGTGGTTGGCGCATAAGTGGAATTCCTCGGTAGAATTTGTAGATTGTGGAGTCGTTATTTTTACCAAAGTGTGAGCGCAAGGTTGCACTGCACTCCATTCGAGGGGGGCATAAAGTCCGAAGCTAAATGGTTACGAAGGACCTGAGATCAAAACCTCCATGTCTTTGCTCAGGCAGCACTGTTTGAACTGGAAGGCGAAAGGGTAGATATTGCTGGCACAAATTCAGGTTAATGTGGTAGGTAATGCGTGCCGCAGAGGCCTTAGAAGGCGCCTGCCCAAACAGAGAACTGCCCCTGTATAAGGTATGTTCTGAACACGAAGAGGCAATGATAGTTTTAATACCTGCACAAGTCCAAGTGGGGAAATATAATGTTTAATCTGTCAGAAAAAGGGCACGGGATTCGTGCCATGTTTGATGATATAGCGCCACGTTACGATTTGTTAAACCGCGTACTCTCCTTTGGAATTGATAGACGTTGGCGCCGCTTTGCGGTGGGGCAGCTAGATATTCCACCGGGTGGCAGGGTGTTGGATATGGCGACCGGAACCGGAGATGTTGCGCTGGAGATTGCGTCTCGCACTCCCGATTCAGTGCAGATAATCGGGGAAGACTTGACTCAGGGGATGCTGATTCACGGGCAAAAGAAGATAGCTGCGTCACCATATGCGCGCAGAATACAGTTGGTCAATGCACCGTGTGAAGCCATTCCGCACCCGGACGCAGTTTTTGACGGAGTCACCATCGCTTTTGGGATCAGAAACGTAGTTGAGCGTGAGGCCGGACTGCGTGAGATGTGTAGGGTATTGAAGCCTAGAGGACGTGCGGTGGTTCTTGAGTTTTCTCAACCCCGTAGTCGCGTATTTGGCGCGGTGTATGAGGTGTATTTCAACCGCGTTCTTCCCTTTATAGCCGGGCTGTTGTCGACTCGCTCTGCCTACAGGTATCTGCCTGATTCGGTGGCAGCATTCCCTTCTAGGGAGGAGTTCAAGGCAATGATGGAGGAAGCCGGCTTTACTTCGGTGCGGTGTCACGACCTCACCTTTGGTATCGCCAGCGTTTATGTTGGCACTTGCCCTGTTGCTAGCCATATCACTAGCCCTGCACAGCACGGATAAGCAGAAAGCCGTTATCCTCCTTGGTTTCTTTTCACGCCAGTTGAAGCTATTGGGATAGTTCTTCAAAGGTAGGTTCGGCTTTATCCCCTTGGCGCAAAAACACCTTGCCAGGGGCAGTAAATGAGGTGCCAGGCAGGTATAAGGTGCGCTTCAAGATACCTAATACCTGATTCGATACACTTGAAAGGGGTTTCATGCTGACTATGGGCTCCAGTACCGGCCCTTTGATGTCAAACTCCACCGTGATAAGTGCGTTTTTATCTCCAGTCAAGATCCAGCCGGCAATAGGTATTTTTGAAAATACACTGTCCACCGTCCCCAATGGATTGACCCCCATATCTACATCAAAGCGCATGTGCGCTAGGGAAAAATCTCCAGTCAGAGCCAGATTCATGGCTTCGCTGCGAATTAAGAGATTGTCGGAATGAAGCACCCCTTTTTCCATGCTTAAATCGGCACCAAGATAGCTGAAAGGCATCCCCTCCACGGCCATATCTGGCAGACGCATTTTAAATAGTTGCGCCACGTTGAGGAGAGAAAATGCCTTAGAGAGAAATTTGAATTTACGTAAAACTCCATTACGAATTTCTACCTTGAACATACCATCTGCGTTGGGAGTGAATTGAGATCCAATGGGTCCGTGCAGTGAAAAGACCCCAGTTAGGCTGCCAGTAATCAGACCCAAGTCCCCGAAAATCTGAGAGTAAACCTTGTCAGCATCTATCTTGTGTAGATTCCCCTTTATTTTCAAATAGCCGACATTGGTATTCACCAAAACTTGGCCTGCTCCAGTGCCGGCATCCGCGCGAAACGTTAGCGGTTCAATCCGTAGCTGCCCCTCTTGGATATTGATTTTCCCGCTGGCCTCTTGAAAGCCAAAGCCCGAAAATACACCCGCGTCAGCGCTAGCATTGATAAACATGGTTTCGTCAAATGACAGCGTTGGCGCAATCTCGCCGCTGGGCGCGGTCTCGCTGTGTGCCTCTATGTCGTCTTCGGCGGAGCTCCATAGGGCAATCACCTCGTCTATATCGGCATAGGATGCGTGGATGTCAAGATCCAGGTCCGGAGTGGAAAATCCTAGCGTGCCGCTTACCTCGGCGTGGGTACCATGCTTTAGATCGACACTTGCGCTGACAAAATCGATCCCTGCGCCATGAATCTTCAAGTGTCCGCGCAGATTGTGTAGCAGCGCGCTTTTTGAGTTAAATATCAGGTCATTGGCTACCACTCTGTTGCCGTAGGCTTGGATGTCGGCAACGGGGTTGCGCAGGTCAGCAATGGATGCAGCTGCGTGCATGATGGAAGAATCCTCTCCCAGTTTCAGCTTCAGCTTAGGGGCAGCGACCCGCCAATCATCCAACAGCGCTAGGCCATTTATGTGGTGGATGCTGCCGAGAATATCGGCCGGAGTTATGCAACAATCGTAGAGAGTTAGCTCGCCGTATCCGTGCCAATTAGTGGTGGGGGTATATTCCATGTGATAGTCAAGATCTACTCTGCCCCCGAGCTCCATTGATTCTAGGATACGGATGCGTCTGCTGAATGAATCCAAGTCAAACGCATGCAGCTTGAGGTGCGCGGTTGGCGCCGAGGTGCCCAAGCCCGCGCCGCTGAAGGTAGCGTCAATTTCGCTAGTGCGCAGGGCGCCATCAGCAATGCTCCATCCAGGTTCCACGCGCCGCACGCAAAAGGTTAAATGTGCGGGGTCAGCAGCTTCTTTTAGCGAGATTCCTGCCGCCTCAGCGCTGACTTTGCTCAGGTCTATTTCTATCTTGATGTTGTCCAGTTCAGCATCCCACTCCCCCTGAAGGTCGATAATTGCGCTAACCGCTAAGGCTGGAGTGTTCCATTTTAAGGTCGAGCTGTGGACCTTAATAGAGTAACCACGGTGCTCTAGGACGAGATTGAGCGGTTGTGAACTTTGGGTCAAAGAGGGGCCGGGTATCAAGCCTGGTAGGTCGATAGCCCAACGACTCGACTTTATCCCAGACGCGGCAGGTGGAGCGATGGGGCCGGAGTAGCTCAGGTCGGTGCAGGTTATCTTGCTGGCGAGTAGGCGCTCCTGTATCTTCGCTTCGGATTCTGGAAGCAATGACAGCAGTTTTGTTAGTGGAAGTGGAGAGCTGCTGCATCTGAGCTCAGCGTGATTACCCTCTGGGGCTACAGAAATGTTTCCATTGATTTTGAACAGATCGCAGCTGAGGGCAAGGTTTGAGATATTTGTAGAGTCCGGATTGCAGGTAAGGGTAGCGCGTAGACCTATGGGGCCGGGAGCTATTTCAGTTCCGGTTGTATCTTTTATGTAACGCATAATAAGGGGAGATCTCGCTCCTCCTGTTTTGCGCGCACGAATATCGGCAGCTAATGTCAGGCCCGAAGTGAAACTGCCATCAAGGTTTGCTTCAATACTGATATCTCCACGCATCTGCAAACCTGTAAGAGACGTCGGTAGATATTTATTGATCGCTTCGCCGTGGATCGAATCAAGGCGCAAGGAGGTATGCGTCTCCATGTCGGCAAGGGTGACCGTAGGTGACATATTTGTAGAATCAATGACGGAGCGAAGCAATATGTGTGCTGCCGGAGTAGCAGGAGCCAGCGAATTGATGCTCAGCAGGGTAGCGACATCAAGGCGCAAGGGCGCTTGATTTCTTATCTGTCGCAAGCTTACGTTAGCCTCACTGAATACCATGGTGGGCTGATGGGGCACACTGATCTCAATTCTGCCTTGGTCACATTCAATGTGGTGCCACCTTGAAATTGCGGACAAAAACTGATTGAGCTGCACCGAAGATAGGAGTCGCATTGCGTCCTGAAGCGTGAAGGTTTCAGTCTGTCTGCTTGGGGTCGCGAGGTGCCAGAAGATTGAAGGTTCGCGTAATTCCGCTTTAGTGCACACAATTTCCCCTTTAAACAAGGGGAGCAATTCGAGCCTGATATGCAGGCGCGGAGCCTGAAGAGAGAAGTCATCTGTTTTCGAATGTACTCGGATATCGAGCATGTCGAAGGTTAGACCACGGCGAAAGCCAATGCTGGTGTCGGCTATGGTGATCTCTATATCAGTGTGCGTGTGCACCTGTTGGGTGACATACTCGACAATGTTGTTGCGATTCTGGTGCAAATGATACGCGGCTGCCGCGATACCCAGCACAACTAATATTAAAATGATGCCTGTAATTTTTACTAAACGCCGGAGCATCGGATATCCTTGTACGGAGGTGAATTATCTGTGCATGCAGTGAGTCTGCGGCGTTAATGGTTTGAGATACAGCCCAGTCCACGGTTTTATTTTGCATACAGAAGATAGCTGGTGGAAGGTAATTTACAATGACCCTCACCCCTTGCTAGTATGCTCCCGGTCAGCATAACTACATATGCTGGAAATATAGCAGAACTGGTATGTAAATGAAAATACGACGACTGGAAATAGTAGGTTTTAAATCGTTTGTCGAGCGCACGGTATTTAACTTTGGCGCTGGAATCAGTGCAGTTTTGGGGCCGAATGGCTGCGGTAAAAGCAATGTTGTCGATGCCGTGCGCTGGGTTATGGGAGAACAGAGTGCTTCTAACCTGCGTGGACAGGCAATGGAAGATGTGATTTTTGCCGGTAGTGACTCACGCCGACCCTTTGGTATGGCCGAAGTGAGCCTGACGTTCGAAAATAGCGGCACCCTAGAACACCCCCCTATAATTCATCCGCTCGTGAAAGATTATGCTGAGATTATGCTGACACGACGCCTGTATCGTAGCGGCGAGAGCGAGTACCTGCTCAACAAGACTCCTTGCCGGCTTAAAGATATAACGGAGCTGTTTCTTGATACCGGTGTGGGCGCGCGCGCTTATTCTATTATCGAGCAAGGCAAGGTGGCAACAGTGCTGCAGGCACGACCGGAAGAACGTAGGGGCTTGATAGAAGAAGCCGCCGGGATCAGTAAATATAAGGTGCGGCGCAAAGCCGCGTTGCGCAAGATTGAGGCGGCTCAGCTTAATCTGCAGCGTGTAGACGATATTATCACCGAAGTGGGAGAGCGGTTGCAGGGGCTTGAGCTCCAAGCCAAAGAAGCACGTGAATTTCGGGAATTGCGCGCGCGTATGCGCAGCTTGGATCTGGGTTTAAGGTTGAAACGCCGCCAGGATTTAAGCAGACATGGTGCCGAATTAACCAGGCGCGAGGTGCAGTGCAACATAGAGGTGGAACAAGCTAAGGCGTCCATGTATCAGTGTGGTCTCGAATTGGAACGCGCCAAACTTGTACGCGATGAGGCCGAAAGCATCCTCGCTCAAAAAAAACAACACGTGCATGCCTGGAGGAATGAACTGCAGGAATATGAAAGCAATTGCGCCCTAGCGCGGCAGCAACTTGTCAATCATGCCCGCTACAAAGAGGAAACAGAGCAAGAAAAACAGCAACTGGAAGTGCAGCTAGCCGAAGACCAGAAACGTCTTACAATCTTGAGCCAGCAGCGCAACGCTCACGAGAAACATGCACAACAAATGCGGTGCGAGCATGAACGGGTGGGTAAAGAGCTAGATGAAGTGGTGGCGGCAGAGCAACAGCTCAGTAGCAGGGTGGAGTCCGAGCGGGAGGAGTTGCGCCAGACGGAGTTGGCGCGGCAGCGCTTGCATCGTAAGCTCGATGAAGCTACGCGCGAACAGGCGGTACTCGATGAACGGATCGTGCGCTTTTCACACGAAAGTGAGCGCACCATTGGCGAGTTGCGTACACTGCGGCACGAAAAAAATGAGCAGGAACAGCAGCAAAGCAAAACAGCATCCAAGGTTCATGCCGGCGAACTTGAGTTGGAGGAATTCCGCAAGAAGTTACATCAAGACAAAGCTAAGCATAAAGCCGCCCAGCGGGAGCATGACGCGGCGCAACAGAGATACACGCAGTGCACCTCGCGCCTCGAATCTTTACGTGAGCTGGTAGAAAATCGCGCCGATATTGGTGCTGCAACACAGCAGGTTTTGCAAGATGCCGCGTTCTGCGCTGGTTTTACTGGGGTGTTGGCCGACGCTATCAGGGTAGAGTCGCGCTATGAGGCAGCGGTGGCTGCAGTGCTGGGGGAGCGCCTCGAATCCCTGCATGTAAGTGCTGGTCGCGAAGCCGAGGCTCTAGCGTTGCTGCGTGATTGCCCCGAACGCTATCTGTGCCAGGTGGAGGTAGCAGTAACACAAACAGGCTGGGACGAAAAAGTGCCACTGGCGCAGTTGGTTGCATTACCAGAATCCCTACGGGGAATTTTTGCGGGAGTCTATTTGGTCGAGGCGATAGAGCCCTATCTCTGCACGGAGCTGCCTGCCGGTACCGTGCTAGTTACCCCAACAGGAGAGATCCTCTCATGGCAGGGGCTGGTGATGCTGGGGCAAAAAAGCGGTGCCAGCGTCCAACTCCTGCGTAACCGCCGCCGCATCGAAGAACTTACGCTCGAGCTGCTTGAGTTGCAACATGATCTAGAGAAAAAACAGGCATGGCTCACGCAGGGACATGTGAAGTGTGAGCAGGCTGACGCTCGCTTTCGAGAGCTGCAATTGTACTGTGAGCAGCTGCGCCTGCGCCAGAGCGAAGTAGGGCGCGGCCTGAAGAAGCTTGAGCAGCGCTGTGCCGCCTTGGAACAGGAGCATCAGCAGCATCTGGCGCGCCAGCGCCAGAGTGAAGAGAAGCGTGCCGCTGTGTGCGGGGAGATAACTCTTCAACACGAGGAGCAGGAGTGCCTATTGCGGGACATCGCAGTCGCAGCAGAGAAAGTGGAAGCATCAGAGAAGAGCTGGCAACAGCAGCGCGCGCAGATGCAGGAGAGGCAGATGAAGAGCGCCGCCAGCAGTCGTGATTCCGCCGCTTTTGAGGAACAGTACAAGTCTTTATGCAAGGACAGCACCTATGTCGAGCGTGATATTAAGCGCCAGCGTGAGCGCATAGATGTACTGCAGCAACGCCAGGACGAAATCGCCTCAGAGGTGACCGTGCTGCATAAAAGTGAAGCACAGTATGCAGCTAGGATTGAGATTATGCTTGAGAAGCTGCGCGCGGGTAGAAAAACCGCCGATCAGGCGCAGCATCAGTTGGATGGTCGCAACGCAGAGTTGCGCGCTTTAGAGCAAAAGGAGCGCGCACAACGTTCAACATTATATCAAGCGCAGCAGGAACTTGACTCTGCGCGCCTCGAACTGCATCACAATACGCGAGAGTTGGAACAGCAACAGCTCCAACTCGAGGAAGCCTACGGAGCCGATGTCGAGCAAAGTGCTGCAAGTTTGG
>JAQUDG010000109.1 GCA_028685815.1 Desulfuromonas sp. | reverse complement strand
AAAGCCTGCCTGCGTATCGGTTGTCCGGCCATTGAATGGCAAGCCGAGCAAAATGTGGCGCACGTAAACGAGTTGCTGTGTGTCGGCTGTGGCATCTGCGATCAACTGTGCAAGTTTGATGCATTCAGCTCTACGGCTGATAAGGCTGACAAGGGAGGAAAATCCAATGGCTGATACAGTAACCAATATACTCCTAGCTGGGGTAGGCGGGCAGGGGATTCTTTTAGCCAGTGAAGTTCTCTCTGAAGTGATGATGCTGGCCGGCTACGACGTAAAAAAGAATGAAATCCACGGCATGTCCCAGCGTGGCGGCAGCGTGGTGTCGCATGTGCGCTTTGGTAAAAAGGTTTATTCGCCCATTATCCCTGAAGGTGAAGCGGATATCCTGTTTGGGTTTGAACTCCTGGAAACCTACCGTTATCTGCCACTGTTAGCCGAGCACGGCAGCGTAATTGTCAATCGCCTGAAGCTGATGCCGCCGTCGGTCGCCATCGGGCAGCAAAATTATCCGCAAGACCTAGAGGGGCACATCGCGCGTCAGGTAGATAAGAGCGTCATTGTGGACGGCCTCGAACTGGCACTCCAAGCTGGCGATGCGCGCACGGTTAATACGGTACTGCTGGGGGCGTTATCCAATATGTTAAACGTCGATATGCAGCTGTGGACCGAAGCGCTGCGCAAGATGGTGCCGCAAAAAACCCTGGAGCAGAATCTCAAGGCGTTTGAACTCGGTCGGGCTAGCTCTGCCACCGGCCTGCCAAAATAAATAGGTGATTGCGTATGCTCTGGAATGACGAATTTGAAACCCTGCCGCGTGAAGCTATTGAGGCCCTACAGCTAAAACGCCTGCAGCAAACCCTGGCGCGGGTGTGTGCGACGGTACCTTTTTATAAGCAACACTTCGCCAACGCGGGGATTACTCCGGGGATGGTACGCACCCTCGATGATCTGCGCCGCCTCCCTTTTACCTTAAAACAGGATATGCGCGACAACTATCCGTACGGCCTTTTTGCGGTACCGCTGGATCAGATTGTGCGTATTCACGCTTCATCCGGCACCACCGGGAAGCCGACGGTGGTGGGTTATACCAAGCGCGATATCGACAACTGGGCTGAACTGATGGCGCGCTCTTTCGTCGCTGCGGGGGCCACCAGGGGCGACGTGATCCACAACGCCTATGGCTATGGTCTGTTTACCGGCGGGTTGGGTGCCCATTACGGGGCCGAGCGCCTCGGCGCCTCGGTTATCCCCATGTCCGGAGGCAATACCCAAAAGCAGATGATGATCATGCAGGATTTCGGTTCCTCGGTGATCACCTGCACCCCGTCATACAGCCTGTATCTGGCCGAAGCCCTGAAAGAAAGCGGCATCGAACTGAGCAGCCTTAAACTGCGCATCGGCATTTTAGGTGCCGAACCCTGGAGTGAAGAGATTCGCGTTGAAATCGAACGCAGTCTGGGGATAAAGGCTATCGATATCTATGGCCTCTCTGAGATCATGGGCCCCGGCGTCGCCATTGAATGTATCGAAGCCCAGCACGGTCTGCATATCTGGGAAGATCACTTCATCCCCGAGATTATCGACCCGGAAAGTGGCGAAGTACTCCAAGACGGCGACAGGGGCGAACTGGTGATCACCACCATCACCAAAGAGGGGATACCTCTCATTCGGTATCGCACCCGCGACATCACCCGCATCATCGCGGAACCCTGCATCTGCGGACGCACCCATCGGCGCCTGGAACGCATGAGCGGCCGTTCCGACGACATGCTCATCATTCGCGGGGTTAATGTGTTCCCGTCGCAGATCGAGAGTGTGCTGTTCTCCATGGATGGAGTCGAACCCCACTATCAGCTTATTGTTGATCGTGAAGGTACGTTAGATACGCTGGAAGTACAGGTAGAGGTGAACGAAGAGACCTTCTCCGATGAGATCAGGAAACTGCAGCAGTTAAGTCAGAGCATCAGTCGCTCCATCAAAGACCTGCTCGGGATCACGTGCAAGGTTCGTCTGGTCGAACCGAAAACCATAGCCCGCAGTGAAGGCAAGGCTAAGCGCGTCATCGACCGACGGCAGCAGTAGGGTGCCAGCAGGCCCCAGAAAGTGAGGACAGCATGAAAGTTGAGCAGATATCCATCTTCATCGAAAACAAATCCGGGCGTCTAGCGGATGTGACCCAAACCCTCGGAGACAGCGGCATCAACATCCGCGCGCTCTCCCTAGCGGACACCTCCGACTTTGGCATTCTGCGCCTGATTGTAGATAAATCCAACCAAGCAGAAAAAACTCTGAAAGAGCACGGGTTTACCGTCAGTAAAACGGAAGTTATAGCGGTAGAGGTTCCAGACCGACCTGCGGGCATGGCCAGCATCCTCAAGATTCTGGACTCCGGGCAGGTCAATGTGGAGTATATGTATGCCTTTGTAGAGCGCTGTGGCGGCAACGCGGTAATCATCTTCCGTTTTGATGACCCAGAGGCGGCTATCGAGGTACTTACGCGTAATGGAGTCCATGTCCTGGAAGGCAAGCAAGTCTACAATATGTAAAAAGCTGCGTGGTGCAGTTTTTTGCCAGTGAAAGCAAACAATGAGTAATGACAATAAAATTTGGGATAGAGAAAACGAATGCATGAGCCGCGCTGCGCTGGAACAACTCCAGCTGCTCCGCTTGCAGCAAACCGTTGAACGGGTACAGCAGAAGGTCCCCTGTTACCAAGAAAAATTCGCACGCGCCCAGATAAAACCTGGAGATATACAGTCCCTCGACGATCTGCGCCGCTTGCCCTTCACCACCAAAGAAGATCTGCGCCAAAACTACCCATACGGGATGTTCGCGGTGCCCATGCGCGACGTGGTGCGGATTCACTCATCCTCCGGCACCACCGGCAAACCCACCGTGGTTGGCTATACCCGCAACGACATCCGCATGTGGACCCAGATGGTGGCACGCTTTATGACCGCCGCCGGGGTAGATATCAACGATATCGTCCATATCACCTTCGGTTACGGCCTCTTTACCGGCGCCTTTGGGCTGCACTATGGCGGCGAGGAGATCGGCTCCTCCGTAATCCCCATCTCCAGCGGCAACACCGATAAACAGATCATGATCATGCAGGATTACCGCTCCACTGCGCTGGTGTGTACTCCATCCTATGCCCTGACCATTGCCGACCGCATGGAGCAAAAAGGGATCAGTCCCAAATCACTGGCGCTGAAATACGGTTTGTTCGGTGGAGAACCCTGGAGCGATGAGATGCGGCGCGAAATTGAACAGCGCCTGGGGCTGCTGGCCACAGATAACTACGGCCTGTCTGAAGTGATGGGACCCGGAATCGCCGGTGAGTGTCAGTTTCAACAGGGGATGCATCTCTTCGAAGATCACTTCATCCCCGAGATCATCGACCCAGACACCGAAGAGGTACTTCCCCCCGGCGCCGTTGGCGAACTTGTTCTAAGCAGCATCAGCAAAGAAGCATTCCCGATTCTGCGCTATCGCACCCGCGACATCACCCGCCTCGATTACACCCCATGCGCATGCGGGCGCACCCATGTCCGCATGATGAAAACCATGGGGCGCTCCGACGATATGCTCATCATCAAAGGGGTAAACGTGTTCCCAACCCAGATTGAGGAAGTCCTGTTTCAGGCGGAAGGCTGCGAACCCCATTATCAGCTCATTGTCGACCGCGAAGGCTCCATGGATACGCTGGAAATCCAGGTTGAAGTCAACGAGTGCATCTTCTTCGATGAAATGCGCAAGCAGCGCGAATTTGTAGACCAACTGCAAAAAAAGATCATGTCAGTGCTTGGGGTAGGGGCCAAAGTAAAGCTGGTTGAACCATCCAGCATTACCCGCCACGAAGGGAAAGCCCAGCGCGTGATAGATCGGCGCAAACGGTAAGAATTGGAATAATATCGCTTGACTTGGATGCCTCAATGCCACATAATCCGCAGCGTTGAAACGTCGGGGCGTAGCGCAGCCTGGTAGCGCACATGCATGGGGTGCATGGGGTCGGAGGTTCAAATCCTCTCGCCCCGACCATTAATAAGAATCAAGGCCACTCGGAAACGGGTGGCCTTTTTTGTGTTTTTGGTCAGGGGGCGTTCTGGTGACCAGCCGGTGACCAAACGCGGCGAGCTTAGTTAGAACATAGCGCCACCATTTCCCGCCATATAAAACAATATAAAATAAATATCACCCCTATGCGCTCTCTACTCAATGGGCTGGTGGCTGTATGGGTTGGGGGGGGCGTTCGTTGGTTGTGGGGTATCCTACGGGTTCTAACATGGTACGAAAAGGATTTGGCGGACAAACTTACCATCTTGCAAGCCTGACACCATAGGTTTTTCTTAATCAGGTCCTGTTATGAGTAACGCTAATAATCTAACGGGCTGCGCACACCAAGGCCGGGCCTATTTAACACATGGGTATAGATCATGGTCGTTGACACATCGGCATGACCAAGCAGCTCCTGCACCGTGCGAATATCGTAGCCAGCCTCCAACACATGGGTGGCAAAAGAGTGGCGCAAAGCATGGCTATTGACCCGCTTGACAATTCCCGCTTGTGTGGCACAGCGTTTAACCATCTTTTGCAAGCCGTTTTCATGCAGATGGTGGCGGCGCTGCTCACCACTACGTGGATCACGGGACATCCTCGAACTAGGGAACACATATTGCCAACCCCATTCAGCAGGGGCATTCGGGTACTTGCGCGCCAACGCTTCAGCAATATAAACACGACCAAACCCGAGAGAGAGATCGTCCGCATGGATGGTTCTAACCTGATCAAGATGCGCTTGCAACGGTTCGACAATGGTTTGTGGCAGCGGCACCACGCGATCCTTATCGCCCTTACCATTACGCACCACAATTTTACCATAGTCGTAATCGATATCCTGCACCCGCAACCGAACAACCTCCATTAGGCGCATCCCTGTACCGTACATCATCTGAGCCATCAGGCCAAAGGTGCCGTCCATTGCGGCCAGCAGCCGCACCACTTCATCACGCGACAACACCACAGGCAAATGGCGTGATCGTTTGGCTCGGCTAAAGGAACCCAACTCACCCAAGGGCTGTTCAAGCACTTTATCGAATAAAAAAACCAACGCATTTAAGGCCTGATTTTGGGTACTGCTAGCCACCTTACGCTGCAACGCCAAATATTCTAAAAATGAGACCACCTCACCGGCCCCCAACTCACTAGGATGCCGATGATGGCAATAGGCAAGAAAACGGCATGCCCAATCGACATAACTCTGCTCGGTACGATAAGCATAATGGCCAGTACGCAACACCTTAACCAGCTGTTCAATGACCTCGGCGTTTTTAGTCCGTGCATGCTCCAATGCACCATGGCTGTAAACATCACCACCCACCTTATTGTTCGCTTCACTGTTCAGTGGAGTATTATCACGCCCTACCGTCACATGATCTTTTTGCAGCTCCGTTGCGCCACTTTTCCAGTGATCCCAATCCAAAGCATGGGCCCAATCAGACTTTACCAGCTGACAAAACAAAATCTGTATAGCATGGACAGCCTGCTTAAATTGCCAGTCTTTTAAGTCATCTCTTCTGCCTAACACATGAAGCCAGTCTTCAACATCGTGACGGGTATGGTGCTGCAAGCGCTTACCATCATAAAATTTAATGTACTCTTCGGCCCGAATCACATACCAACGGTCAAACGGTTCCTTTACTTTATTGTGGTGAACCATAGCGATAAACCGATCCCAAAAACGCTCGACACTCACTGGAATTTTATCTTGCCCCATCACTGCCTCCGCTGTATTATCAAAACTGTTAATACATACTTAATTACAGAAAACATATCTTACTAGGCAGAATTCGTCAATATGGGGTTAGGTAGAAACCATTTTTTCAGTTTCTGTCTAATACACTGTTAGGCATAAAATGTCATACACCGAACTCAAGACGGTTTTTTCTTGAGATACAACACCACAGGAGGAGACAATGGCAAAAAAAGTCCGGATTAAGCACAAGCAGAGTGGCATGATGAAGGAAGGTTATTTTGGATTTAGTTGGACCTATTTTTTCTTTGGTGCTTTTGTTCCTATTTTTAGAGGAGAAATCGGAATCGGATGCCTTCACATGGTAATCAATATGGTTTCTTTGGGCATTTTTCAATTAATCATGTGCTTCCTTTACAACAAGCAATACATGTCAAGAATGCTTCAAAGTGGATGGACCCTTGACGAAACAGATCAATTGTATAAAGACGCACAAACAGCAATCGGTTTTTACAACGATCCAGTTCCTCAAGTACAAGAGGGGTAAATAGCGGTTTACACTTTGCCGTTCACAGGAAACATTTTCTGTGAACGGCTCTTGAAAAATGCCTAACGAATAAGGATAGATAGCGCGAGGAACGAGCCGCGATCTTATCCTGTGGTTGGACAAGCCCGGCCACCATAGATATAAAGCAAATATGTCGTTTTGATTTTTTGGTTGATAAGGTTCTGAATTTCAACTGACTTTTTAAGGGCGAGCGGGAGCCTTCACCGTCTGTTGGGCTAAAAAAATGATCGTTATGACCTCCATGGGAACTACTGATCCTCCTGTATTATGGTTAACGCAGTGCGGAGCCGTTTTTGTGAGTTAACCTGATAGCCATGCGGGTCGTCGAAAGGCCATAATTTCCATGGCAGCTTTACAGTGTGGGCATTTAAAAAATGGTCTTGCTCGCAGTGGTTTTATTTCGATCATGACGCGCAAGATAAGCTGCACCAGGGATAAAAGCCGCTTGGCATTGCCATGTAAAAAGCCATAGTCACGAACACGACGAAATCCTCTGGGGAGGACATGTTGCAGAACTTGCCATAAAAAATCTTCCCCTGTTAGGGTTCGGGTGCGTTTTTGACCTGTCTTACTTTCGATGTAGGAAAAGGTCACCTGTCCATCTCGGCAGCAGAGGATGTTTTTCTCGGTGATGACACCACGATAAAGATAGCGAGACAGATATTTCAAGGCTGGTAGACCATTGCCGACATGGGCACAGTCGACCACCCATTTTTGTGGAACACCGACTGAGATTTTCAGCCCAGCTTGGTTGATTGCCGCCAAGAAGCGGGCACGAAAGACTCGTGCTAGCGCGAATTCGTTAAACAGGTATTTCCCCTTGATCTTTTTCCACTGTCGTCTGGGCTTATCGATGCCGCCGCCGGGTACAATGACATGAATATGCGGATGATAATCGAGTCGTCTGGACTGGGTATGAAGTACGGCTGTCATGCCCATATTTGCACCAAGATGGTTGGGGTTCAGTCCAAAATCTTTTAGGGTGCCAGTGGTACATGCGAATAGAATCGTGTAAATCTTTTGCTGAAAACGCCAGGCCAACGGGCGAAGTTCATAAGGCAAGGTAAACGTTACCATGAAATACGGTACTGGTAACAACTTGCCCTGTTGCCGATCAAGCCACCTACTCGCTTCATGATTCTGGCATTTAGGGCAACTGCGATGACCGCAGGACAGAGGACGCCATTCGGCTTGTCCGCACTGCGTGCACCGAACACGAAGTTCACCTGATTCGGGAGTACGACAGCGACTTATGGCATGAAGCGCGTTCAGGTGATCGGGAAGCAACCGGTTTGAATATTTGGCGAGAAAAGAATCTCGAAACTGCTCAACAATAGAGATCATTTCCACCATCATAGCCTCCGTAGGTCGATATGAAGGCAATTAATCAGGTTGTCGATGGTGGTTAAGCTATCTTGTTCAGTGGCCTCGGTCAGGTGAGCATAGCGAGCGGTTGTGGTGGGACTAGAATGGCCGAGCAAGCCCTGAATATGACGCAGGCTCAAGCCCCGTTCGAGCAGATGAGTGGCAAAACTGTGGCGCAGGGAATGGATTGAGATTTTTTTTTAATGCCGCACTCTTTGACGAGCACTTTCATGGCTACCTGAGTGCTACCACGATCCATGTGAGTTGTCGCCTGGCATACCGTTTCAAGCTTACCCTGAGCACTAGGGAACAGAAGATAAGGGTGTCGATGCTTGCACCACAAGGCACGTAAAGCATGGTAGGTAAGCTCAGGCAACGGAAGCATTCTATCCTTGTGCCCCTTACCACGGCGGACATGAACCCGTCTGCGCTGGGCATCAATATCGCCAACTTGTAGCGACAATGCTTCTTCTAAACGCAGCCCCAGAGAATAAGTGGTTAAGAAAAAAACACGGTAGCGCAATTTACGGGTTGCACTGATCAGTCGCTCAACCTCTGCCAGCGTCAGAATGTCTGGTATTGTAGAAATTTTGGGTGGTTTGATAATGTTGACCCATTGCCAGTCCAGCTTTAGAACATGTCGCCAGAAGAATTGCAGGCCATTGCGGTCTACTTTGACTGTACTCCATGAGTGGGAATCAACAAGTTGGCCAAAGTAGACCTCTAATTGTTCTGGGGTCAATTGGTCAGGGCAACAATCGAAATGAGCGGTAACACGCCGAACCGCACGCGCATACACATCGATGGTACTGTCGCTCTTGCCTTGCAGTTTCAGCATTCGCAGGTGACGTTGATATAAATCGTCAAAGCGGGATTGTTCAGATGGTTCCATGGTAAACTCCTTCTTGATAGAATAGATTCCAACATTGGGCTATTCAAAGAAGTTTACATGAACTAAGATAATCAGCGATATTGTAGCTTGTTTTTTCCGCCGCTTTAGCGGCTTCGTTCAACAAGTAA
>JAQUDG010000108.1 GCA_028685815.1 Desulfuromonas sp. | reverse complement strand
GAGGTAGACGGATTGATAAAACAGCGGGTTGGTTAGTTCTTTTACGGGGGCTACGGTGTAGCCCAATTCTACGAGTCCTTCGCGCACGATGGCTTCGAGGATGTAGCCGGTGTTCCAGGTAGCGCGCCCGGGTTTAACCGTGATTCCGGCGCCGGGTTTTTGATTTGCCAGCGCTGGGGATGCGGCGGCTAGGGATGCACTCAGGGCGCATGCCGCTATAAGTAGAGCAATTATTAGACGTTTCATGGTGTTGTTTTCTCCTTTTTACAGGTTAATTATGCGGGTTATTTTCTTGAGGTTGAGGCCAGCCCTTGGGTTACGCGATCGAGGACCATGGCCATCATGACGATGCAGATTCCGCCGACGGCGGCCAGCCCGATATCGAGGGTGTTTAGCCCTTGCACTACGGGTTCACCAAGGCCACCGGCGCCGATGAGGGCGGCGATTACCACCATGGAGAGCGCCATCATTATGGTCTGATTCAGCCCTGCCATGATGGATGGGAGCGCCAAGGGTAATTGAACCCGACGCAATACCTGCATGGGGGTGCTGCCGAAGGTAAGCGCGGCTTCGATGAGCTCGACATCGACATGGCGAATGCCGAGGCTGGTGAGGCGGACGACCGGCGGCAGGGCAAACACGATGGTGGCGATGATGCCGGATACGGTGCCAATGCTGAACAGCATCACCACTGGCACCAGATACACAAAGGGTGGAGTGGTCTGCATCACGTCGAGGAACGGACGCAGAATCATCTCAAAGCGGTCACTGCGCCCAGCCATAACCCCCAAGGGGATGCCGATAAGGGCGCAGATCAACACGGCGCTGAGCACCATGGCTAAGGTGATCATGGTCTGCTCCCACATCCCCAGAAAGCCACACATCAGCATGCTGCCGAGGGTAAAAGTGGCGATGCGCTTGCCTGCAGCGCGCCAGGCGAAGATGGTGATTACCAAGATGGTGACGATGGGTGGGAGCGCGGTAAAGATCCACACGAAGCTGTCGAGCAGGGCTTCGAGGGGCTTTTTAACCATTTGGAACACTTCGCGGTAGTTGTAAACCAGCCAGTCGATGCCGTCTTGAATCCATGTTTCTAGCGGGATACGTTGGTTTTCAAAGTCGAGTATTTTCATCCTTAGTTCTCCCCTTGGATCTGGGTGATGGCGGCGCCGCAGTGTTCTTCTTCGTGGGTGGTTTGCAGGGTACGCAGGAACACGTTGCGCGAGATCACTCCGAGGTAGGTTCCGGCGTCATCTACCACCGGCACTGGCCACTTATGCCCGGTTATCTGCGGGAGCACCTCCTGCATGGTCATGGAGGCGAGGACTGGTTCGGCGTCGGGCTCGATGAGGTCGAGGAGTCCTTTGTCGGTGCCGATGTTTTCTTTGAGGTTTTGGTGCGCGACCACGCCGAGCAAGCGTCCGCGTTTATCCAGCACGTAGCCGTAATCACGATCGTGGCTGATGAGCTGCTGGAGCGCGGAGCGTGGCCCGTTGCCAGGGTGCTTGATGACGGTGACCTGGGTTTTACGCGCAATATCGCCGGCGCTGATGATACCGGTGGGGTCTACGCCGAGGAAGAACGCTTGGACGTAATCATCGGCGGGATTTTGCAGGATCTCTTCGGGGGTGCCTACCTGGACCACCCGTCCATCGTGCATGATGGCGATGCGATCGCCGATGCGCATGGCTTCGTCGAGGTCGTGGGAGATAAACACGATGGTGCGTTGGTCTTCGGCCTGGAGGCGCAGGAGTTCGTCCTGCATCTCGGTGCGGATCAGGGGGTCGAGGGCGGAGAAGGCTTCATCCATCAGGAGGATTTCGGGGTTTACCGCCAGCGCGCGGGCGAGGCCGACGCGCTGCTGCATGCCACCAGAGAGGTCTGAGGGGTAGCTATCCATATATTGGCCGAGGCCGACACGTTCGAGGGAGGCGTGGGCGCGTTCGAGGCGTTCTTTTTTGCCGACGCCACAGACTTCGAGCCCGAAGGCGGTATTTTCAGCCACACTCATGTGGGGCATGAGGGCGAAGGATTGGAACACCATGCTCATGATTTTGCGCCGCATGTCAATGAGCTCGGCCTTGGACATTTCGACGATGTTGCTGTCGTTGATATATATTTGACCGGCGCTGGGCTCTATCAGGCGGTTGAGCAGGCGCACCATGGTGGATTTACCTGAGCCGGACAGCCCCATGATGACGAAGGTTTCGCCCGCGCGGATGTCAAAACTGGCATCGCTGACCCCCATGGTCATGCCGGTCTGTTTAAAAATTTCATCCTTGCCCATTCCCTGTCGGTGTAACTCAACAGCCTTTTCCGGATTGTCTCCAAACACTTTGTAGACATTCTCTACACGTATTTTAACTGGAGCGTCTTCCATACGTTGTTTCTCCTCGACAGTATCTGTCTAGTGTTGCCGCTTAAACGGATAATCCGGGCTGCGCCCATGCACAGCCCGGAGGTGAAGCTAAATCAAGTGTCTGATTAGGTGCTGAATCTGGTGGTTAAAAATAGTAACCAAAGTTGACGTTTACCCGGGTGGTACGCTCGTTATCCGGGGCGGACATATCGCCGCCAGAGAAGATCATGTTCTCCCCTGAAATTACGTCGATGTATGTATACACAGGGCCGGCGCTTATCATGGTGCCGACCACGTTTTGCCAGATGTCATCAAAGCGGCTCTTATTGGGCACGATTACGGTGTTGTCACTGTAGAAGGTCAGCGCCGTGATCGGGCCCCAGCTCACTGGCACCGTGTACGCCAGGTTGAAGACTGCGGCATCCCCTTTGAGGGGCACACCCCAGCTGCTACCGTAGCCGCCCATGGTGATGAGGTCTTTATCCACTTGTTGGCCATTAATCGTTGCTGGGTTCTTCGGGGCGTACTCATAGTGGAGATATTCGAGCTGGAGGTTGAAGGGACCGTAGTTACCATTTAAGTGGACAGCGCTGGCCCAGTGGTCGCCATCTTTTCCGGTTATGTTGTTATACAGTTGGCCGTACTCGCCAGAGACGCCAATCTCAGTATTGGAGCGCTCGCTGTGGTCAAACTGATAGGCAATGCGCAGATTGCCTTGATTGGTTTCTTCGTTACCCGCAGCCTGGGCACCGGCATAGCCACCATCAGCGTTGCTGATTACGTCAACAGAGTAGCGGTCGGAGTTTCCGGGTTTCCCCAGCTCATCATTTTTGTAGAATGCGCCGCTGATTCTCCACTGGCCGGGGTTGTAGAGTAGCTTCACCCCCATGTCGTAGTCGTCTTCTAAACCAATATAGTACAGCCCACTGAACCAGAAGTTATGTGAGGCAAACGGCTGAAGCCCGAAGGGTACCTGATGGATTCCCAGTTGAACCTGCAAATCATCGGTAAAGTTGTAGCCCATATACCCGTGATGAATGGTGTGGAAGTCATACTCGGGGTAGAAGCGATATTCGGCGGAAAAGATGATGTCCTTGATGGTGCCATCGAGGTTGAGGCGGAAGGTATCGAAGGCAAAATCTCCCCCCTTATCCTTCGAGGCTTCGGACCAGTCCTGATAACCATAGTTAACACGCAGCGCGCCGCCGATACGGATATCGGGCTTGCTGCTGTTGACCACCTCGGTGACCATTTCGCGCAGAGTGCTCTCCCCTTCTACGTCTGCGGCATCAATGGTAACGGTGGTCGCAGCGGCAGCGCGGGCGGCATCAGCCTCTATTTTGGCTTCAAGCTGGGATAACCGCTCTTTCAGGGCGTTGATTTCATTTATAGTGGCGATGTCAGCTGCCTGAGCCACGGTGGGACCGGGCAGCACGCTGAGCATACATACGAGTGCGAACATAAGCGCAAGCGTGGCAACAGCTTTAGCCTTGCCAGACAACCATCTACCTACCCCCAGACATGAATCTATGGGTAAATTCATGCGGGTGCGTTTTACTTGTGACATGTAACATTCTCCCTTTTTTGATTGTGGTACAGGTTTTTCCTGAGCAGAGGTACAACGTTAGGCAGGATGGTCTGCTCAGGCGCTGAGCTGCTTCGCTCGGCTTTGCTCCATTGCTTCCGTGTTGCAATTTAGTTCGTGAGCAAAGGACTAGAACATAGATAGGGGTCCATTGTCAACCGCCGGGGACAAATTACAACACCTTGAATACAAAGGACAATTTGTTTTATCAGGACTTCTATGCGTTAAAAATAGCCGAATTTGGATTTTAAACGGGCTTTATTGCTCCATTTATTGCATTGATCACTAATGAATAAAACAGGGTTTTCGTGTTCTATTTCAATTAATTACGCGTCTAGCCAGGTGGTGATGAACTACGCGGGGATGGAACTTGGGTTGAAGGTGGAGGTTTGGCCGTGGCTTATCCGGTTATCCCTTACGGACGAGACAACATTTTTGTTGCAACTAAATATACGCTTGGCATAATCAGAGGTTTAACCATTCGGCTCCGAATGAATTCTGCAGTTTCGTTGGATTCTGCAGTTTCGTCGCTACAGGGCGGAACTGTCTTTATTGATGGAGAGACTATGCTTACCTTGCACACTGGCCTACATGAGAATCAGAATTACGAAGAACGTATTTTACGCTCCTTGCGCCGCATTATTCGCGCGGTAGAGCTGCGCTCGCACCAGATCGCCCGTCTCTACAAAATTACCGGCCCGCAGCTGGCGTGCCTGCATACCATTATTGATCACGGCCCCATGACTTCCGCGACCCTTTCGACCCATCTGGTGCTGAGCCCGAGTACCATTGTGGGGATTATTGATCGGCTGCAGGAAAAAGGCTGGGTTACGCGGGATCGAAGCACCACTGACCGCCGCCAAATCTTGCTGGATGTAACGGAGGCTGGACGCGAGGTGGTGAAAAACGCTCCCATGCCCCTGCAGGGAACATTGTTGCAGTCGCTGGAAGAGATTTCGGAGTTGGAGCGGGTGGCGGTGACGTTGGCGCTGGAGAAGGTGGTGGATATGCTGGAGGCGGGGACAATTCCGGCGGCGCCGATTTTGGAGGCGGGCGCGCTAACGGCGCAACAGCCAGACCTGGATCAGGAGTTGGATGAGTTTGTGTAGCTGCTGGGCATAGCTGCCGGAGAGCTTACTTTACCTGCGCCAGCATCAGAGCGCGGCGCGGCGCGGGATAACCTTCGATGGTGAGCAAGGGATCGTCGGGATGGAGAAAGTCGGCCAGCGATTCAGTCTGAATCCAGGCGGTTCTGCGCTGTTCTGCGGCGGTGGTTCTGGTTACGTCAACGCAGCGGATATGGGTAAAGCCGGTGCGTTCAAGCCAACATTCCAGACATTTCACCGTGGGGAGAAAGAACACGTTGTTCATCTTGGCGTAGCGCGCGCGTGGGGTCAGGGCTACATCCTCGTCGCCGGGGATCACCAAGGTTTCGAGCACCAGCTCGCCGCCACGGCGCAGCGTATTACGCAGGGCGGTCAGGGTTTCGAGGGGGGAGCGCACGTGATACAGCACCCCCATGTGAAAGATGGTATCGAAGAAGCCCGGCATGGGGGGGAGCTCTTCAAACTTCAGCGGCAAGGTGTGCAGACGTTCGCGCGCGGCAAGGGCCGCCAGAAAACGGAACTGATAGTAAAAGGTGGCATAGGGTTCCAGCCCGAGGAGCAACGCCGGGTTTTGGCTGTGCATGCGGAACAGGTAATAGCCACAACTACTGCCGACATCGAGGACTTTTCTCCCCCGCAGCGGAGCCAGATGTGGCTGCAAACGCTGCCACTTCAGCCACGAGACCCATTCGGTATCCAGGTCGATGCCAAAGATGCGAAACGGGCCCTTGCGCCACGGGCGCAGCCCGAACAGGGCCAACTGAAGCTCTTCCTTGTGCGCTTCGCTTATCTGACTATCCAGCCCTATCTCAACCCGATCGGCGTCCAAGCACAGGTGCTCCGCTTGCAGCGCGGGCAGCGACGCAAGCAAATCGGCATAAAGCTGACATTTTCGGTCGCGGCGATGGCGCTCTAAGCGCTGGACAACTATCTGCTGCAGCTCAGGCAGCCACGCGCCAGCCTTGGCGTGCGCTAAATCCCGCCAGAGGATCTCTTCGGACAGGGCGGCTGCTGGCGCGGTTTCTGTTAGCGTTTTATGCATAAAAACCCCGCAAAGTTGAACCACTTGAGCCAGATACTTACCTGAGAAAATCCGCAAGCGCGCAGACGTTGCTGATGCACTTCACAGGTTTCGGGCACCAGCACATCCTCCAAGGCGTCGCGTTTTTGGCTGATTTCTAGTTCAGAGTAGCCATTTTCGCGCTTGAAGCTGTAGTACCATTCGCGCTCGATGTCGGCCATGCACGGGTCGGCGTCTTCAACTTTTTCACTCAGGAGGAGCACCCCGCCAGGTTCGAGGGCCGCGTACAGGCGGCGCAGCAAATCTTCCCTGACCTCAAGGGGCATAAACTGTAGGGTCAGGTTGGCCACCACAACGGTGCACGGGGCATAGGCTACCGCTTGTGCGGGCTGTTGGAGCAAGGTGAATTTTTGGGTAGGGGGGAGGCTAAGCTGGGCAAGACGCTGGTGATAACGCGCCAGCATGGGGGCAGAGGGATCGATGCCGATAAGTTCGAAGGGGCGCGCCTGCATCATTTTTTGGACGGTGACGCCAAAATTGCCGTGGGAACAGCCTAGATCGTAGATGCGGGTGCCCGCGGTGTGATAGTGCGCGGCCATCTGCGCTTGGCGCAGCAGGGTTTCGTGATACAAGGGGACGCTGCGCTGGAGCATATCGTCAAAGACCTGTACCACCTTTTCGTTGAACTCAAATGGTGCTACCTGCCCGAGGGAGTTTGAGTAGATTTTATCTTTGTTCATAATCTTGGGTTTCTGTGTTCTTAAGTTCATCCCTGGAGGGTTTGAGGGCAGATGAAAGCAACGCATATACAGGTGAGACGGGCAGAAATGGATTCTGCCCCTACATTGCAACGCGGGGTAACAACGACAACACCGGTAACGAAAACTAGCTTTTCGGTTACCGGTGCCATTAAACCTGAAAATTATGCGGGGATAAGCGTTGCGCGACTGCGAGGGGGGGGTAAGGTGCTAACCCTCTTCACCTGTTAGCCGATGCGCTCGCGGCGCTCCTGCTCTTCCTTGCAGTCGATACACAGGGTCGCGACCGGACGGGCACGCAGGCGCGACTCGGAGATCTCTTCCTCACAACTTTCGCAGATGCCGAACTCACCATCTTCGATGCGCTTGATCGCCTCGCGAATTTTGCCAATCAGGCGGCGTTCGCGATCACGGATACGCAACTCAAAGTTGCGATCTGATTCCATCGAGGCGCGATCGGTTGGATCTGGGAAATTTTCTTTTTCGTCGGTCATCTCCGCTACTGTTTTACCGGCATCGCGGAGTAAAGTTTCTAGTTGCTCTTCAAGAATAACCTTGAATGCTTCAGCTTTTGCTTTTTCCATAACACCACTCCATCTTCAATAAGCAGAGGTCTTGTAAAAACCGGCTCATAATATTAGCTAACGCGCTCCAAGTCAAGAATAAGTACCGTTGCCGCGTGAGGTCGGGGTGGGACGGGTGGCGGATGCTAGCGCATGGAGAAGTTATTCATTGCAAGCGTGGTCTTGACTATCACATTTCTCGCGCATTTTTATTACCCCATCAGCCAAACCTGACAGGTTGATCTCTTCCTGACGTGCGAGGCGGGCAAAGTCATACTCCTTAAGCTGCTCTATCATACCGCGGCGCACTTCCCGCCATGCTTCGTGGACTGGGCAGTAGCTGTCACGCTCGCAGATGCCGCGCCCACACAGGCACTTGTTTATATACAGGGGGTCTTCCTCTATACTGTAAATGTCGTAGATGGTGATCTCAGCGGGGTCTTTACGGAGGTAAAATCCCCCCCCTACCCCGCGCTGCGATCCGATCAGACCGGCCTTAACTAGGGGTTGAAAAATTTTGGTCAGAAACGCCGGGGTTACTTCCTGGGTGGCGCAGATATCCTTTTTCAGGATTATCTCACCAGGGGGAAACTTGGACATGTACAGCACCGCGCGCACGGCATATTCTGTTGCACGTGTTATTACCATGGTTACTCCATATATGTAGTTAATTCGGCTGTTATTTTATCGGTTGAGGTATCTACTCTCCGCAAGCTCTACATACACCCATGCGGGCGTTACTGCGATAAAGCAGATTAGTCGGATTTGGACTGTAGACCTATACTTAAATGGACGCAAGCACGGATGTCAAATAAATATTACTTATTTACTCTTTTACTTCCTTCCGCCGCTACGGCTGGGGGATAGATGGACTTACACCTGCTGCCATCAAACCCTGGCCTTGAGACCACCACCGCTGCTGTCAGCGTGGGGCGTTTCGCCCCTAGTCCGACGGGATTGCTGCATGCAGGTTCGCTGGTAACTGCGGTCGCGAGCTATCTTTTTGCTAAATCCCAAGGGGGGAAGTGGGTGCTGCGCATGGAGGATCTGGACACCGCGCGCAATATCCCTGGTGCTGCGGATGCAATTCTGCGCCAACTTGAGCAGCTTGGGCTCTACTGGGATGGCCCCGTGGTCTACCAGAGCGCGCGCACGGAATTCTACGCGGATACGCTGCAACAGCTGATACGCAAAGGCGATGTGTACCGCTGCACCTGCAGCAGGCGGGAGATTATCGCGACCGCGCTACGGCATACCGCCTCGGGTCCGGTTTACAGTGGCCACTGCCGCCACCTTGAGCGCGGGATGAAAGATGCTGCGGTTGGCGCTGCCCAAAACACTGCGTGCAGGGATACCAACCAGCACGGGAGCTGGCGCCTGCGGGTGGATACTGTGCCGGTCAGCTTCGTTG
>JAQUDG010000107.1 GCA_028685815.1 Desulfuromonas sp. | reverse complement strand
CGCCTGTGCCGGTGTCCAGCTGTGGTGCTCAGCTTTAAGGAGCGCCAGCACGCCCGCAACGTGGGGGCTAGCCATGGAGGTACCACTGTCGATGGCGTAACCCAAACCATCCACCGCCGGAGCAAAGATGTCAGAGCCGGGGGCCGTCATATCCGGCTTGATCACCGAAGGAACCGAGCGGTTAAAGCCACGGGAGCTGAAAACAGAAATAATATCCCCCGCCTTGGGATCACTAACGGCCACGGCACCCGACAACGTAGCTTGAAGCTCTTTCCCTTTGACCTGACACTCCTGCAGCCAGCCTTTGAGGCTATCGCTATCAGACCTACTGATGTGGATCGCAGGGAGGTAGTGTGCATCCTGCACTGGTTCCGTGGCATTTTTTTCATCTCCTGTATCCACTTCCGCGAGGATCATCCCGCCACCACCATTAGTTTTGACATTCCGCCCTTTGTCCAGCCGATCAAACTCACCCCGATCGCAGATGACGATCTCACCGTTGAACTCGGCAGTAAATATCCCCACACACAGCGGATCTCCGTAGTCACCCGCATACACCAGCTGCGCAGGACCGTAGCCTAACGACATGCCGAGTCCGATAAGGTCTTCCAGCCCTTCCACGGGGCCGGACAGAGTAACTTTATTCTGGTACACCACATCGTGGGTGCTGGACGCCACCACATTCAGCCACGGCGCTCCACTGGGAGATCCTAGCGTTGCCTCTGCGGGGCCATCATTACCCGCAGCATTAGCAACCCAGACTCCAGCTTCATGCGCACCTAGAAAGGCCAGCGCATCGGTCATATTCTGCTCACTCCACGGATCAGAGGGTTCATCAGAACCAATGGAGTAGTTAATCACATCTACTCCATCCTCAACCGCCTGCTCAATTGCAGCGACTAGGGCACTTTCACTCATCTCTCCGTTGGTATCCACCACTTTGTAGGCGATGATATTGGCATGAGGAGCCACTCCAGAGATACGTGCAGATAGATTCAATCCCGAAGGGTAGTGAATTATGGCTTCTTCCACAAAACTCCCCGCCGCTGTAGCCGCGACATGGCTGCCGTGTCCTTCAAAATCCACCGGATTGTGATTGTCCTCCCCAAAGGCCCAGGCACCGATGAGCTTGTTGTTGCAGACAAAGTTTGGGTTGTACATTTCCACATTAGACGGATCGCACACACCGTAATAACGCCCGCGCGGGTTGGTGTGGGTGTAGCCGTCATCTCCGGTTTCGGCAAATGAAGGGCTGCGGGGGTTAATACCGGTATCGATGATGCCCACCACCATCCCTTTCCCCATGACACCCCCAGCAACCTCATTGCTGCCGCCGCCAGACCACACTTGCGGCGCACGGATCAGAGCCACCCCCGGAGCGGTGTCTTCAGCTCCTGGCCACACAATCCGTAGCGTTGAGTGGCTGCTGCTGTTACTACAAGCTGCGGTTATTAACAGCACTGCGCTGCCGAGCAATAGCAACGGTGCGCGTCTGCGCCGCCGCAGCCCTGCAAACAGCGCTAGGCTGAATAATCCCAGTGCGAGTACTAGCGCCAGCACCATCAAGCCCGGACCAAAGCTGTATACCACCTTACCGCCCTGGTGTTTGATAAGGTTCAGGATTGCAGCTTCGCTTAGGGCGGGTGATGCACTCTGAAGCTTCCGCTGTGCATCGCGGGTGATGCTCTCCACTCCGGCAACGCGTCCAAGTTGGGCTGCCTCTGCCGCATTCAAACGTAGCGCAATGCCATTAAAAGTCAGGTCGTAGATACGCACGGGCACCAGATGACGCCCAAGGGTCTGCTCCATATGCGCCAGCGCACGTTCGCGCTGCGTACGCAGATATGCGCGGTAGGCTTCCACTGCTGCGCTGCCGATCTCTAGGCGCGCTGCACCTATGGTTCGTGGGTTGGTGGCGGCGTATCCCGGCACTCCGCCAGCATATGCGGCTACAGGTTCAGCCTGCAGGCGAATGATGTGGATATGGCGTTGAGCGCTGTTTTCACTGCCCTTTTGGCTCACATAAAGTTTTTCCGGCTGCGGTTGGGTAACCGCCCCTGCAACACAGGGGATTAAGAACGTTAGAACAACAAGCAATGGCAGGATAGCGCGGCAAATGCACCGTGCCGAGGGGCGAAACTTTTCCATATTAATCTCCATATATTCAAAAAATAGGTAGAGACGTTGCATGCAACGTCTCCGCACGAACATCCCTATCTACTAGTTTATTCTTCCGGTTCGCTATACCCCAGGCGGACCGGAATAGCGATACTTTGCTCCAGTTCCAGCATCTGTACCTCCATGGCACCATACCAGTACTGCCCAGATTGAAGCTCAGGCACATCCCAGGCTAAATCAAGCACTTGTCCGCTCTGAAGGGTTTTGGGTGTGATCTCAAGGGTGTCAGAAGTTTCCGCTGGCTCGTCCTCCGAGGGATTCTCCCCCGTAACAATAGCGTACTGCAACGTGAACAAATCCCCTGCTGCGTTCCCGCTCCCCGCATAGTTCTGCAGCGCAATCCACCACGAACCCGCTTCCGGATACGCGATGGTTATCCGTTCTCGTGGTCCACCGACAGCACTGCGTTCCGCAAAGTTGGCGTAGTCCTCATCCCTCCCGACATACAAGTCTAAATCCATTGCTTCATCCGTATCGACGTCTATCAGGAAGGCCACCGCATCTTGTGGAATCTCAAAATGGTGGAAAAAGACTCCGCCATCACCGTTGGTGTAATCGCGCGGTGTGGGATCTTCTTCCAAACGTTCCTCTATCCGAATAGGAGCCTGCAGCCCGCAGGTGGTAATGTTAGCTGCGCTTGCAGTCTCAAAGCGATACAGCTTCTGACTACCCTTAATTTTTGTCGTCTCTATTTCCCACAGCTCCGGCAGTTTATACGCCATGCTACGCACGGCTACCGGCAGATGCGCGTCCGGTGCTGTGTTGTTGCGTTCACGCAGGAATATGTGGCCAAAAGCCCACTCTTCCAAGGGTGTAGCGCTGGAATCGGCGTATACGCGTAAGATCTGCTGCTGTCCTGAGGCTAGATTGAAGCTACGCGGCTCCACCTCCAGATTCAGATCAGCATCGGCGCTGATCTCAACCTGCCAACTGGTGCTCTGGGCTGAAACGTTGGTCAGGATGCGGGCCCACTCACAGCGAGCAACGCAAGCACCCTGCCCCAGACTCGGCATATTGATGGCTGCGGGATCACCCTTGTCTGGAACTGCGCTGGTCCAGTAAAATTCAGGGTTGGCGTTGCGGTAGCCTGCGCCGCTCTCGTCTAGCACTAATGCGGCGACCATGGCATTGAATACATCAATACGCCCAGCACCCATATCAAACGGGGTGGCAGGGTCACCAGCGCTGTTGCGGCGGATATTAGTTTTAGCGGTGGTCATCAGGGCAGACTGCGCCTGCGCCGGAGTCCAGGTGGGGTGTTGTGCTTTGAGAAGTGCCAGCGCACCCGCAACGTGGGGGCTGGCCATGGAGGTGCCATCTAGGAGGGCGTAGCCCAGACCATCCACCACCGGCGCAAAGATGCTGGAACCAGGGGCCGCCATATCCGGCTTGATCACCGAAGGAACCGAGGAGTTGAAGCCACGCGAGCTAAATGCAGAGATAATATCCGCCGCGTTAGGGTCACTAACTGCCAGGGTACCGGACAGAGCAGCTTGGAGTTCCTCCCCCTTGGTCTGACACTCCTGCAGCCACCCTTTGAGTTTATCCCCATCGGGCTGACTGATATGGGTCGCAGGAAGGTAGTGTGCATCGACCATCAATGCCGTAGCATCCCCTGCATCCACTTCCGCAAGGATCATCCCACCACCACCGTTTTTCTTTACATTCTGCCCCTTCTCGACTCGAGCATTCTCACCGCGATCACAGATGATGATCTCGCCGTTAAATTCAGCGCTAAAAGAACCCTCACACAGCGGATCGCCATAGTCTCCCCCATACACCAACTGCGCAGGGCCGTAGTCTAACGACAAACCAAGGCCATTAAGTTCTCCCAGCCCTTCCACGGAGCCGGACAGAGTAACGTTATTCTGATACACCACATCATGGGTGCTGGATGCCACCACATTCAGCCACGGAGCTCCACTGGGATCTCCAAGTGTTGCGTCTTCGGGGCCAGCATTACCCGCAGAAGTAGCAACCCACACTCCGGCTTCCCGTGCTCCCAGAAAGGCCTGCATATCGCTCGTATCATCCTCGGCCCAGGGGTCAGAGGTCCCAGGGCTACCGATGGAGTAGTTAATCACATCCACTTCGTCCTCAAGCGCCTGCTCAATAGCAGCCATAATAGCGCTCATACTCATATCTCCGTTGGCATCCACCACATTGTAGGCGATGATATTGGCGTGAGGCGCAACGCCAGAGATACTTGCGGATAGATTCAGCCCTGAGGGGGTATGAATTATGGCCTCTTCCACAAAGCTACCCGCCGCGGTAGCCGCGACATGACTGCCGTGTCCGCCAAAATCAACCGGATTCGGGTTGTCCTGCGCGAAGGCCCAAGCGCCGATGAGCTTGTTGTTGCAACGAAAGTTCGGGTTATATAGTTCTACATTGGACGGATCGCACACACCGTAATAACGCCCACGCGGGTTGGTGTGGGTGTATCCGTCATCTCCGGTTTCCGCAAATGAAGGGCTGTGGGGGCTAATGCCGGTATCGATGATACCCACCACGACCCCTGCTCCCATGGTACCCCCAGCGACCTCATTGCTGCCGCTGCCAAACCACACCTCCGGCGCACGAATCAGACCCGCGCCGGGAGCGGTATTTTCAGCCCCTGGCCATTCAATACGCAGGGTTGAATGGCTGCTGCTGTTACTACAAGCTGCAGTAATTAAAAGCACAGCGCCACCCAGCAATAACAACGGTGCGCGTTTGCGCCGCCGCTGCCCTGTAAACAGGGCTAGGCTGAACAATCCTAGTGCGACTACCAGCAACAGCACCACCATCCCCGGCCCAAAACTAAACACCACCTTGCCGCCTTGTTGTTTGACAAGGTTCAGGATTGCAGCTTCGCTAAAGGTGGAGTCACTACCTGCGCGTTGCAATTGGCGCTGCGCATCGCGGGTGACGCTCTGCACCCCGCCAACGCGTCCAAGTTGGGCTGCTTCCGCCGCATTCAGACGTACGGCAATGCCGTTAAAGCTCAGGTCGTAGGTGCGCACTGGCACCAGGTGGCGCCCAAGGATTTCCCCCATCTGCACCAAAGAGTTCGCGCGCTGCCCGCGCAGATATGCGCGGTATGCCTCCACCGCTGCACTATCAAGCTCTAGGCGCAACGCACCTGTGGCCCGTGGACTGGTGGCGGCGTATCCCGGCACTCCACCAGCATATGTAGCTACAGGTTCAGCTTTCAGGCGAATAATGTGGACATTGCGTTGGGCGCGTTGCTCACTGGCGCGTTGAGTGCCAGAAATTTCAGTCTGCGGTTGGATAACAGCCGCTGCATGGTTAGGAACAAAAAAGGCTAGTGCCACAAACAAAGACAGGATAACGCGCTGAATGCACCGTGCTATGGGTATTAGTTTTTCCATATAAATCTCCACACCTTCAAACAATCCGTAGAGACGTTGCACGCAACGTCTCCGCACGCAACATCTCCATATACAACGCCTCTACCCCCAGTTAATCCCTAGGTTCGCTATAGATCAGGCGTAGAGGAATAATTACATGTTGCTCAAGTTCCGGCATCTGCACCTCCATGGCACCGTACCAATACTTCCCTGGGTGGAGCTCTGGTACATCCCAGGCCAAATCAAGGACAAAGGGGGATTCTTGGATGCTTTGTGGCGTTACCTGAAGAGTGCCTACTAGCTCCTCAGTTTCCTTTTCAGCGTTGCCGCCCGCCAGGTTATCTCCTTCTACAATGGCGTATTGCAACCGGAACATATCCCCCATATCTCCGGTTCTGCCCCCTTCAATATTGTGAGCCGCAAGCCACCACGTACCCGCTTCCGGTGCGATGATACTTAGCTGTTCTTGTGAACCGCCTACAGCGCTGATTCCTACATGATAGGGATAATCTTCATCCCGCCCCGCATACAGATTCATGTTCTCTGACTCCTCCGAGTCCAAATCAATCAACAGCGCTTTGGCATTGGCAGGTACTTCAATGGAATGGAAATACACTCCACCGTCATTGTTGCTGAAATCCATCGGAGTGGGGTCTTGCTCCACACGCTCCTCCACCACGATAGCGGCCAGCAGACCATGGGCATTAATATTGGCTGCGCTTGCGGTCTCAAAGCGATACAGTTTCTGACTTCCCTGCAATTTTGTGGTCTTTATTTTTCGCAGCTCCGGCAGTTTATACGTCATGCGGCGCACAGCTACCGGCAGATGTGCGTCCGGTGCGGAGTTCTGCTGCTCCCGCAGAAAAATGTGGCCGAAAGCCCACTCTTCCAGGGGCGTAGCGCTGGAATCGGCATACACCCGCAGGGTTTGACTCTGTCCTGGAGCGAGGGTAAAGCTGTGGGGTTTCACCTCCAACATCAGCCCAGGGTCCGCGTTGACCTCAACCTGCCAACTGGTGCTCTGCGCTGAAATATTGGTCAGGGTCCGCGTCCACTCGCAACGCTCAAGGCAGAATCCCTGCCCCAAACTAGGCAGATTCAGACTAGCAGGATCGCCCTTGTCCGGCTCTGTACCACCCCAGTAAAACGTTGGATTGGCGTTGCGATAACCTTCGCCGCTCTCGTCCAGCACCAATGCGGCATGCATGGCATTGAATACATCTATGCGCCCAGCGCCCATGTCAAACGGGGTGGCCGGGTCACCTTCACTGTTGCGGCGGATATTTGTTGCGGATGTAGTCATCAGGGCAGATTGTGCCTGCGCCGGAGTCCAGTCTGGATGTTGTGCTTTTAGAAGTGCCAGCGCCCCCGCGACGTGGGGACTGGCCATGGAGGTACCGTCATAGAGAGCGTAGCCCAGGCCATCCACCACCGGCGCAAAGATGCTGGAACCAGGAGCCGTCATATCCGGCTTGATCACCGAAGGAACCGAGGAGTTGAAACCACGCGAGCTAAAGTAGGAAATAATATCCGCTGCGTTCGGGTCGCTGACCGCCAGAGTACCGGACAGAGTGGCTTGAAGTTTTTCCCCCTTAACCTGACACTCCTGCAACCAACCTTTAAGACTATCCCCATCGGGTTGACTGATATGGGTCGCGGGGAGGTAGTGTTCATCCTGCACCCGTGCCGTGGCATCCCCTGCATCTACTTCCGCCAGGATCATCCCACCCGCACCGTTTTCTTTTACATGCTGGCCTTTAGCTACCCGTCCAATTTCACCCCGGTCACAGATAACGATCTCACCATTAAAAGGGGCATTAAACCCCCCTTCACATAATGGATCACCATAATCCCCAGCATACACAAGCGGTGCCGGGCCATATCCCAAAGACCAACCCAACCCAGCAAGCACTTCGAGCCCTTCCAAATCTTCCACTGGGCCGGACAGGGTAACGCTATTCCGATACACCACATCGTGGGTGCTGGCCGCTACCACACTTAGCCACGGTGCCACAGCAGGCGTGGCGAGCGTTGCGCTCTCGGGCCCCGCGTTACCCCCCGCCGCCGCAACCCATATCCCGGCTTCGCGCGCGGCCAAAAAGGCGAGCATCTCGTTAGCGTCACGTTCACCCCAGGGATTCGCGCCCGATTCCTCACCTGCAGAGAAGTTAATCACATCCACCCCATCGGCAATCGCCTGTTCAATCGCGGCCAATACGGCAATGACACTCAAGGAACCATCCGTGTTTGCCACATTATAGGCGATGATATTGGCGTGGGGCGCAACCCCAGAAATCCGCGCCGACAAATTCAACCCTGAAGCATAATGCACTACGGCATCTTCCACAAAACTCCCCGCCGCTGTGGCCGCGACATGACTGCCATGCCCTAAAGAATCGACAGGGTTATGGTTCTGCTCTGCGAAGGCCCAAGCACCAATGAGCTTGTTGTTGCAGACAAAGTTCGGGTTATACAATTCAATATTGGACGGATCGCACACACCATAATAGCGCCCACGTGGATTTTCATGCGTGTAGCCATCATCTCCAGTTTCAGCGAAGGAAGGGCTGTGGGGGCTGATGCCGCTATCGATGATACCCACCACCACTCCTTCCCCCATGGTGCTCCCAAAAACCTTAGAGCTGCCAGTGCCGAACCACACTTGGGGTGCACGAATCAGAGCCGCGCCTGGGGCAGTATCTTTGGCTCCTGGCCATTCGATACGCAAGGTTGAATGGCTGCTGCTGTTACTACAGGCTGCAGTAATTAAAAGCACTGCTCCACCCAGCAACAACAACGGTGCGCGCCTGCGCCGCCGCTGCCCTGCAAACAGCGCTAGGCTGAATAATCCTAGAGCGACTACCAGCATCAGCACCACCAACCCCGGCCCAAAGCCAAACACCACCTTGCCGCCCTGGTGTTTGATAAGACTCAGGATTGCAGCTTCGCCTAAAGTGGAGTCACCACCTGCACGTTGCAATTGGCGCTGCGCATCGCGAGTAACGCTTTGCACCTCGGCATCCCTGCTAATTTGAACCGCTTCCGTCGCATGCAAACGCACTGCGACACCGCTGAAGGTCAAATCGTAGGTGCGCAATGGCACCAGATTACGTTCGAGAGTTTGCCCCATCCGCTCGAGCGCAAGTTCGCGCTGCGCTCGCAGATAAGAACGGTAAGCCTCCACCGCTACGCTGCCAAGTTCCAGGCGCGGCGCTCCGGTAGACCGTGGGCTGGTGGCGGCGTATCCCGACATCCCGCCGCGATATGTAGCTACTGGCTCAGCTTTGAAGCGAATGATGTAAACATCGCGCTGGACTGTTTTTCCGCTGTCATTTTGCGTAGCAGAAAATTCAGGCTGCGGTTGGATAACCGCTTCTACATCGCAGGGGATTAAAAAGGCTAGAACAACAAACAGGGGGAGGACGGCGCAGTGAATACTGCGTGCCGCAGAGAGGAACTTTTCCATTATGATCTCCACATACCAAAAGCGTGACATAGCAATACACAATTTCGGTAGTGCATCATTGTTTCTGTAAATTACAAAAGGCCTGACAAAAAGACGGGCCACGGTTATTCTCTTTGGTGAATCGCCAAACCCAACCAGAGAGGAAAGAAACCATGACCCGTCTAGAAGATTA
>JAQUDG010000013.1 GCA_028685815.1 Desulfuromonas sp. | reverse complement strand
TCGGATGGCAGTGGTTGCGTCTGTACGCCTTCCATGCCCACACAAACAACAGGTGTGCACCCCCCTTTGTAGGCGCATGCATGTACATCACCCTGGCTTTTCTGCTTCTCACTCCTACCCTGCATCCGTGGTATGCGCTGTATCTCCTTGCTTTTATCCCCCTTGCACCCTCTCTTGCATCATTCTCGGCGGGGATAACGCTAAGCTGGGCAGTGCTGTTGAGCTATCAGGTTGCGGCGAGCAGAGTCATGAGTGGTATTTGGCAGGAAAGTACCCTGTTGAGCTTCTATGTGTTTGCGGCGCCGATATCTGCGTTGTGCATCACCCTGCTTTTAGCACGGCGACGCACAAGGCGCTGAAAGACATACACCCGATCACGCCACGCCTCCCGCGCTATGACCCACAGGATTTTACCCCCGGCGCGGATCACCCCGGAGAAGGTGCGGCTGATTTTTGACGTACCAGCAATGCGCGGCAGATACGCCAGCGGCACTTCCATGATCCTCAGCCCCTGCTGCAGCGCCTTGACCTGCATTTCGATGGTCCAGCCGAAGTTTCTATCCTGCATATTCAGTTGCTGCAGGGCCTCCCAGCGAATAATGCGCATGGGGCCGAGATCCTGATATGGGCCACCCCACAACAGATGAATCAAGCTTGTTGCGAGGCCGTTGCCAAAACGCTGCTGCAGACTCAGGGCCTCACGCTTTACCGGCACCCGTTGTGCGAGAACAAGGTCCAGTCCAAAAACCTGCATACGCTTTAACAACTCGCCGAGTTCAACATGGTTGTCACTTCCATCGCCATCAGCAAACGCGATATATTCTGGTGGCAAAGGGCGCAATGCCTCGATTCCTGCAAGACACGCACTCCCGTAGCCCAAAACCGGCTCCTGCACCACGCGCGCTCCATAGCGTATTGCCACTTCAGCGGTCGCATCAGTTGAGCCGTTATCAACCACAACTACTTCATCAATGCACGCAGGAATGCGGCGCAATACCAACGGCAGAGATTCTGCTTCATTGTGGGCAGGGATGATCAATGCGGTGCGTGATTTTATTCCATTGTTCATGCGCTGATCCTTACAAAGAGAAGGGCGCACAACTTTATGGCTGTGCGCCGCGCAAATAACTTCAACTAAAATAGTCAGGGATTAAAACAGGATAGCGGCTAGTGCAACGGACCAAGTTTCACCCTTGGTGGTGCTGGCGCCATAAAGTTCGTTGAAATAGCTTGCTTCGAGGGCAAAATTTGAAGTCAGCTTGTAACCTGCGGTGATCTCCAGTTTACCGAGGTCTATTTCATTCGCGTTTGCATGTGTCTCATTGGCAAATGGATCATCTCCGTTGCCAACATTTGCAGTTCCGTCCAGTTTAGTGCGAATATAGAGTGATTCTGTCACATCAACTCCGGCTTCGAGCAGATATACAAACTCATCCGCCATATACTTACTCCGCCAGCGATACCCAGCCTCGACATTGAAATACCCCGGTACGTAAGGATATAGGGAGTGGCCGAACTGTAAACGTATTTCAAAATCGTCCTGTGCATCACCCAAACGGATATCTGTGCTCAGGTTCTCATCTTTATGGTCATAGGCTTCTGCGCTCTTGTACAACGCCTGCAACGACAATGCTCCGGAGTCCATGGCGACAAGACGATACCGGAGTCCGAAATTGATATCCGCCAAGCCACTGGACTTGGCCGTTTTGTCTGCCGCGACAAACCCGTTTCTCCCACCAGACTGGAAGGTCCATTCCGTTTCCTTGTAATCAAATGATCCAATCAACGTAATATTATCAAACAGGCCGTATTCCGCATAAAACGACCAGGTCTGCTCATCATAGTCAAAATCGCGCTGCTTACCATCACGCGGAGCATATGCTTTAGTGCTTCCATCTTCATAAAAATAGCGCTGTGCCTCGTATTCACTGTACGCCATACGGGTATAGAGTTTACCCGCAGGCATGGTCCATGCTCCGGCCCAGGTGGTGCTAACACTTGCGAGAAGCAAAAATACGATAATGAAAAACAAAGCACCCGTGGTGCACGTAAATTTTGAACCTTTAGACTTTTGCTGTTGCATACGTTGTTGCATTAACGCCTCCTGTTTTCAATAAATATGACGTTGCACACCTTAAAGCGGCAGCCGAAGTTGAGAGATATACAATATGCCTATCAAATATGTCCAATAGCTTTTTCCGATAGTTTTGTGCATTTGCATGGATAAAATCTATTGTATTTTACACGTGCATCTGTGCTAGAAAACGACCTTATGCATACGCTGATAAACATATTGATGTGGATACATTTTTGCGCAATGGGGGTTCTTGCCCTGTATGGGTGTCATCGCCTGTGGATGCTGTACCATTGGCATAAGCTAAAAAAACTGCCAGCGCCATTAGAGGCACCCAGCATTGACTGCTCTTCAGCCACAGTCACGGTACAACTGCCCATGTATAATGAACAATTTGTGGCAAAACGTATCATTGATGCGGCTGCGCAACTACGCTGGCCAGTTGAACAGCTCCAGATTCAAGTGCTGGATGATTCCACGGACGCAACCTGTGGCATTGTTGACAATGTGAGTGCGTTCTGGCGTGCGCGGGGGATCGACATTGAAATCCTGCGGCGCAACGAGCGCTCGGGGTATAAAGCCGGAGCCCTGGCTGAGGGACTGAGAAGTGCCAAAGGGGAGTTCGTTGCCATTTTTGACGCCGATTTCGTGCCGCGCAGCGATTTCCTGCGCCGCATGTTGCCCCACTTCTCCACCCCCGAGACGGGGATGGTGCAGGCTCGCTGGGGGTTTCTGAATCGGGAGAGCTCATGGCTCACGCGCGTACAGGCCCTGCTCCTTGGCCCGCATTTCGGTATCGAACATCAGGTCCGCAACTCTCTGGGCGCATTTTTCAATTTCAACGGCACAGCAGGAATTTGGCGCAAACATGCCATTATTGATGCCGGAGGCTGGGAATCGGATACGGTTACCGAAGATCTGGATCTGAGCTACCGGGCGCAGCTACGCGGCTGGCGCTTCAGATATGTTGATGAGGTAGTGGTTCCATCGGAACTACCCATTACCCTGGCGGACTTTCGTGCCCAGCAGCAACGCTGGGCCAAGGGTTCGATCCAGACAGCACGCAAGCTCCTTCCTGCAGTATTGAAAGCCAGGCAGCCCCTCCTCGTGAAGTTGGAAGCATGCGCGCACCTGCTCGCCAACTTCGGCTGGGTATGTGGAGCGGTTGCCAGTCTGACTCTGTATCCCGCCCTTCTCGGTCGCGGCTCCATAAGCACAGCTGAAGCCCTACTCATTGATCTGCCGCTGTTTCTGTTGGCATGTGGTGCCATCCTGAGTTACTTCTTCTGTTACGCTTACCGCACTACAGGGTTCAAGCATGCGCGCTGGCTCCCGTTGCTTCCCCTGTTGACCCTCGGAGTTTCTCCCAGTCTGGCTGCGGCATCAATTTCCGGCTTATTTACGCGCGGTGGCACCTTTAATCGCACCGCAAAGTACGGAGTGCACAGTCGGAAGGGAGTAGCTATCAATCCTCTCTTGTCGGTACACAGTTCGGTGCCACGCCTTGCGTTATATATCATGCTTATTCTGTATTCTTGCCTGCCGGTAACCCTGGTGCCTGAGATGGGCTACTGGGCGTCGATTCCATTTTTATGCATCTTCCCTTTAAGCTTTTCGCTGGTTGCGTTCAGGGAAGCAGCGGATACATTTATACATAGATAATCAAGATCTCAGGACTACTTTTTCTACTGTGTATACTGTCAGGAGAATGCCATGAAGATCCTGCACATTCTCAGCCAGATTCCAGCAGCCACGGGGAGTGGTTTTTATCTCCAGGCGACTATGCAACAGGCGCACTTGCGCGGACATCAGAATTATCTGCTTGCCGGAATTACAGCGGACTTCCCTTTTGAACAATACTGTGGTCATTTGCCCTGCGCTGATCCGGAACTGATCCGCTTTCAACACGATATTGATCTGCCCATTGTGGGGATGAGCGATGTAATGCCATACCCCAGCGCGCAGGATAGCGGGTGATGCAAAGCCTCACCCGATTTATCGAAAGAGACTTGAAACTCAAGGTCAACACCGAGAAAAGTCAGGTGGTACCAGGCACTCAGTGTAAATTTCAATACCTCAGAGTTTCCAACCTTTCTTATCTGCTCTTCCGGTAGTCAAATTCGTCCGTAGTTCAAAAGCACATAACGCGCTGCATTGCTACAAAAACAATAGAAAATGTCGTATAATGTTTTGCAAGAAATCAACTGCTAACCCTCAATTTTCTGGCAAAACTATGCGACCTAAAAAACAACAAAAGCAGGCTCAAGACGAATTATTCCAGGTGCGCCTGGAAGCTATTTGCGATCCAGCCAACGCTCTGGTCAAACTTGCAGATCAAATAGACTGGGAGCATCTGGATCAGGAATTTGGTTCCCTGTATTCAGAAGCCGGTAGACCTGCAATTCCTACACGTATGATGGTTGGCCTTACTCTTCTGCAGAGCCTGTACTCCTTAAGTGAAGATGATGTAGTCAACCGGTGGGCTGAGAATCCCTACTGGCAGTACCTATGCGGTGAAACATTCTTTGTGCATGAAAAGCCCATTGCCAGAAGCGGGCTGAGTAAATGGCGCAAACGCATCCAGGATCACGGCATGGAAACGCTTTTGCAGCAGACCCTTAAGGTAGGTATCTCCACGGGTGCAGTAAGCAAACGCAGCTTAGAACGCGTCAGTGTGGATACCACGGTACAGCCCAAGAACATCACGTATCCGACAGATGCCAAACTCTTAAACCGCAGCAGAGAGCACCTGGTGAAACTGGCCCAAAAGCATGGAATTAAACTACGTCAGAGCTATGAGCGCAAAGGCCCTCAGGCCGCCCTTAAAGCCGGACGCTATGCCCATGCCAAACAGTACAAACGGATGCGGCGCATGCTCAAAACCCTTAAGACCTATCTAGGTCGCGTAGTACGTGATATTGAACGCAAGAGCGACATTGTATCCTCAGATCTCAAGAACTCACTGACTCACGCCAAACGTTTACTGCAGCAACAACAACAGGACAGTCATAAACTCTACAGTTTGCATGAACTCCATGTGTCTTGCATCAGCAAAGGCAAAGCGCATAAGCGCTACGAATTCGGCAATAAAGTCAGTATCTGCGCTACCAACAAAGAAGGCTTCATCATTGGTAGCCAGGGTCTTGAAGGCAACCCGTATGATGGACATACCCTGCAAGGGGCACTTGACCAGGTCAAGTCCAAAAGTTGCTAAAAATTCCATCCCGCGTGATTGGAATTTTCCTAGCTGTTTGCTGCAGCCCTCATCTGTGCTGCAGAGGATTGTTGATCCGCCCAATCGAAAAAATCGTCCATATCCAAGTAACGCCGACCTTGCCACTCTTCGTGGATCTCTGCCAACAACGCTCCCATCAGGCGCTCAGCCGATTCTTCGTTGGGGAAGATGCGAATGACGCGTTCACGCCGACGAACCTCTTGGATCAGGCGTTCCTGCATATTTGAGGATTTCATGCGCTTGCGATATTTGCCTGGTAACGCCAGAACGGCCAAAGCGTCTTCCAACCCTTGTTCAAGGCAATCAATCGCCTTGCCGGCCTTCTTTTCCATCTGCTCTGCTAGTTCATCAAACCGCTGCCGTGCCTCTTTGGCGGTCTCGGCACTGAAAATTCTTTTCAGGCCGTCGCCCATTTCTGCTTTGTGCCGAGCACTGGTATGCGAGAGCACATTGCGCATAAAGTGGACCTGACACCGTTGCCATATGGCTCCCTGGAAGCAACGCTGGGATGCATTGACCAGTCCGCTGTGGTCGTCAGACACGACATAGCGAACGTCACTGAGACCACGCTGTTTCAGCCAGCGAAAGGTCTCCTGCCAGAATGCCTCCGATTCGCTATCTCCGATGCGTAACCCTAGTATCTCACGATATCCCTGCTTGTTGACGCCGGTGGCGATCATCGCGGCTTTGGATTGTACCGCATCGCCGTCGCGAGCCTTGAAATACATGGCGTCAACGATGACAAACGGAAATGAGCCCAATTCTCGCTCGTTAAACGCCTTCACCCGTCCATCCAAGGCCAGACAAAGTTGGCTGACCGTTGATTTGGAAAACGATGCCCCGCAAAGCTCTTCGGTGATTCTGGTGACCTTACGCGTCGAGACACCGTTCAGAACCATCTCCATCAGCGACAGCACAAGCGCCTGCTCTGAACGCTGGTAACGTGAAAAGATCTCCGTCGAAAACTGGCCATCACGCAGCTGTGGCACCCGTAGAGTGAGCGGACCAACACGCGTATAGATCTGGCGAGACCGATAGCCATTGCGGTAAGCGACCCGCTCTTCGGCTCGTTCATAACGCTGAGCACCGATCTGTTCTGTTGCCTGTGCGTCTAGAATCTGGTTCAGTACTCCTTCGAGTAAAGCTGCAACCCCGTTTTTGTCGGATAAAAGGCTCGACAGCAGGTTGCCAGGAACAGTAATCTCATAATCGGTCATCGTGGCTTTCCTTTCTCGTTTTAGGTTGATGTCTGCTAACACCAATCTTACGGGATTGAGGCCACGATGGCCTTATTAATTTACAGCACTATACGGACATAACCGCTATACCGGCGCCAACAGTTGAGAAGGCACTCGTGCCTGCTGCAATTGCTGCACTATTCTTAAGTACATCTTTGAAGGCTTCCTTCTGTTCTAGCTTACCTTCACCGAATGTTACAGCTTTTGTGCCATCAAACCCGTAACAAGCGCCGGCCTGATTGCTAATATTTGTGATAACTGGAAGAAAATCATTTGTGAGTGAATTTTCGTCAGCATTGCCCATAAATATGGCGTAGCGGTTGCCCCCAAGTTGAAACTCATTGTCCCCAAATTGTTTGATACTCCAGAATGCACCATTACATCCTGGCACCTTTGAAATTTTGTGTGAGAGTTTTCTCGCTAAATCTTTGTACTGGTCTGGTGATACAACGATTATTTCTTTTGATTCGTTCATTACAACTCACTTGATTCGACTAATTGCGTTATTCATTGCAATTGAACTGAGCTTAACGCTTAGGTAACCAGCACCGGAGCGCCAGCGAAGGGAACCAAAAGCAGAAGGCTTTTGGTTCCGGTTGACCGTTTGGTTACACCTCGCAGCATGCTCAGTGTAGCTGGCTAAAAACTTCCGGATGTTGTTCTGCTATACGCAACAACGCGACTGCAGGGCCTTGTGGTTCTCTACGCCCTTGTTCCCAGTCTTGCAACGTGCGCACGCTGACCCCCATCAGACCAGCAAAGGCAGACTGAGACATCTTTAGTTTCAGCCGAATAACCTGCGGCGCTGAGGGCTCGGACAATTCATGAGTTCGCAGCGCCAGCTTGCCCTTTTTGAACTGTTTGATCTCATCAAGCCCAGCAAGGATTTCCGCACCAAGATTTCTATCACTCATTTTTGATGGCCTCCGCTATCTGTTTGAGCATATGCCCAGGAATCGAGGCACGCTCAGATTTACTGTACAACGTCAGCATCCATACTTCGTGGTCAGACTTCTTCCAATAATAAATTGCTCGAATGCCGCCACTCTTGCCCGATCCGGCGGGTGCCCAACGAACCTTACGAACACCACCAGAACCTTTGATGAGGTCTCCAGCATCAGGCTTCTTCAAAAGGTATGTTTGCAGCCCACGATATTCTTCGTCCGTGAGGTAGCTCGGCAACAGCTTGGTGAATGTTGAGGTTTCAATGAATAGCATAGCTAAAATATACGGCATTGCCGTACAAAGCTCAAGGCTAAGTTAGTGAGGTGTAACGCTTTGCTCACCGGTAAATTATGAGCGTAGCGAGTAATTTATCCGTGTGCAGCAACTTGTTATGAGTTTTCACGCTGCGCCTTCGGCTTTGCAAACCGTTTCTCCATTTCTTCTCTTTCCACCCTTCGGTCGTCGCTAGAGTACACGTCTGTTTTTACACGCTTGAACCCGCTTACAACATGGCCAATATCTTTTTGCATTTTTTCTATACTCTGGGCGATGGCGTATAAACTTGGCTTACCTAGTTGATAGCGACCTTTAAGTTCACTCATATCCAGAATTATTTCTTCGGTATACTTTTTGCCCGTCGCACTTTTGTAACTAAGCTTGAAAGACAAAATAGAAGAAGATTTTCCTTCGAAATCTTCTGTCGTTTGGGTATAAGTAGAGTAGATATTCTGACCAGGGCCAAAGTGACGAAGGCCTGTTTTAAAGAAATTAGACTCGGTAAACTCACCAAGAAGCTTCTCTGCTGGCTCTCCGCCTTCTATGACGGCAGGTTCAAATTGCAGATCACTAGCTGGACCCAATCCAATGTTTTGGATATTTAGCCGAATTATATGAATAGCAAATTCAAAGCTGTCGATTGTGATATGTATTTTTGGCTCCGTTTGTACTTCCCTCATTTTTCTAGTTTCGGAAACGAGGAGTCCAGTAAGGATGGCATAGAAGACGGTAGATAAAGTAACAACAGCAGTAAATATTACCGTCAATGCTTCTGAATTCTGTTTAAGAAAGTCCAATATCTCAGTCAACTAATAACTCCTTTTAACTCATAACAAGTAATTATAAAAACCTGCATAACATAACGCGTCGCTTATAGTTTGCCAACACTTATTCATATGCTATGGTTCTAGCCTAACTGCATAACATCTTATTTCTCATGCTAAAGAATATTATAAACATTCATGATAGCACTCCCTGAAAAGCTCACTCAGGCCTTTAATGCCCACATGGTAAAGTGCGGTGTTCCGGCCCCCCTGCAGAGCCATTTCCGGAAATGGCTGCGGTTCTACGTGGACTTTTGCCATAAATACCGACACCCTTATTCGGATCCCGCCAGCCTGCAGCTATTTGTGCAAAAACTTTCGGACAAAGGGCAACCACAAAAACTCCGCGTGCAGGCTCAGGAAGCGGTCGAAGTGTATCTTCAGATGTTGGCGACAAAAGAAAGGAAGCAGAATAAAACGCTTTCGTTGCCTGCAATGCAGAAGGAGGAGACACCGACGGGCACGAAGGCGCAGTCGTATACCGGAAAAGACTGGCGCTGGATTTACGCAAAACTGGAAGAAGAGATCAAAGTTCGCCATTATTCAAAAAGGACGTTGCAGAGCTATCGCAGTTGGATACGCAAGTTCCAGACGTTTGTAAAAAGCCGCGATGCACATATTCTTACACCCACCGAGGTCAGAGATTTTTTGACCTACCTGGCTGTGGAATGCCGCGCTCTGCGGCAAATTTGGAGCGCAGCGGAGAATTTGTCCGGCAGCAGCGCCTTGTTATAAGCCATTGCGCTCAGACTTCCGTAGAGCTTTCGGTAAAATAGCATCTATTTCTGTATCGCTAAAAGTTAGCTCTTCGAGCTTTTTTAAAGCTTTCGTAGCTTCTTTGTAGGCTTTAGCAATAGTTCTAGGGGAGCCCCTATATATTTCCAATAGGTTATCCTGAAGATCGTCTCTGTTCTTTCTTATTTCATCAATTTCTACGCAACCAGACCTTATATCTGTTAAGAGAGAAAGATAAGATTCCCTCATATTCCACAGGTCTACTGCTGCATCTGCATGCTTCTGGGCCAAACCACCAAGATCATATTGTTTTACATAGGTGTTTAAAACGGTCAGAACAAAAGACAGTACTGCTGAAAGAATGCCTATTTCCTTAGACTCACCAAAAACAGCAGCGATAATTCCCGTTGTTGTAATTGCCGACAGTATGATCTGCCAGAGCTTTATACGGTTAAGCCGAGTATTCAGTATGTCGGAGCATTTTTCGTGTGTTTTATGTGACCAAGCGACACGACCAAAACACTCTCGTAGCTGTTCTTCTAACACATTAGGAAGGGAATTTTGATCCATAGATTTCTCGCCACTTTTGATTTGCTGAATACGGCATTTTATCTTCTTCGTACTGTAGCGCTTCTTTAGAAATGTTGTAGCACCGGAGCGCCTTGTATTCGAATGCGCCTTTTCGCCACACATATTGAGAACTGCCGGGCGCAAGCCAGTAATTTTTTCCTGGGTCTTGATTCTTTAGATATTCGAAAAAGTCTCGCGTCAACCAGTCGTAATAAATATAGGATTTATCCTTGTATTCCCACTGCTTCAAGAAGTTGTAAGCGAGCGTATCGATAAGAAGGCCTCCCATAGGCACATCCCACTTATCTTTCCATGCCCGCGCCATACGGCACAGACGTTTTAGGTTTTTATTCCACGAATTATTCGCGCTTGTGATCTCTGAAATTTCTTCACGTGGTTTAGTTACTTTCCATGAACCACCGTTGTTACTATCTGGATAGGTATAACTTGATCCATCTTTATTAATGAAACCAGGGACAATTTCGTAGCAGATTCCGTCATTGAAATTCAGCTTTACAACTTGACCATCACCACTCACATGAGTAGTTGAGTAGGTTCTCTTTATTGAATCTTTTACCGCTTGAATAAGCGCAGACTGGCCATTTCCATTGTATTTGTCATATTTCTCATACTCAGAGAATGGCAGCTCGACAATCATATCGATGTCACTGACATGAATATCAGTACCTCTACCATAAGAACCGACAAATAAACTGTACCTAGTATCAGAGTCGATCCCGCGAAAATCAGAATTAACTCTTTTGGTGATCTGTTTTGCTCTATAACGAACATTCGAAACAGTTGTATCGCTCATTCGTAAGGCGGTACAAAAATTTGAGAACTTGTCACTGATGCTCAAATAGAACTCCTTGCTTATAACGTTTTTGATAACCGGCGGCAGACTAGCTTACGCATACTACCAAATTATTCGAATTAAATAGCAGACGTATATTCCGTCCGCGTTGATTAGATTGTTGAACTAAGCCGCTATCGCGGCGGGAAAAATCAAATTCCAATCCCTAACTATTGAAACTTCAGGGTATAACTTCTTTAAATGGCCCAATGCCGGGCCTTTTAGCTAAAGGAGTTTACCATGGATTTATCTGAACAATCCCGCTTTAACGATCTGTATCAACGTCACCTGCGCATGCTGAAGCTGCAGGGAAAGAGCGACAAGACCATTGATGTTTATGCGCGTGCGGTCCGCCGTGTGACGAAGCATTTCGATTGTTGCCCTGACCGGCTGACCCCGGACCAACTGGAGGACTACTTTGGCCAGCTGGTGGATTCTCATTCCTGGAGTACGGTCAAGGTCGACCGCAATGGCCTGCAATTCTTCTGGCGACACGTCCTCAAACGGAATTGGCAGTGGGTTAATATTGTTAAGCCGCCCAGGATTCAAACCATTCCAGATATTTTGACGCCATCTGAGGTAGTCAAATTGATCGGGGCTGCCCGTAAAATGCGCTTCCGCGTGTTTTTCTTAACCACCTATTCCTTGGGGCTGCGTCTGGAAGAAACTCTGTCCCTTCAGGTCGGCGATATTGATGCTCAGCAGAAACGGGTGCATGTGCGGCGCGGTAAAGGGAACAAGGATCGGCTGGTTCCTTTGCCCGACCTTACCTACCACGCCTTGCGGGACTTGTGGCGGATACATCGTCACCCGGCCTTGCTCTTTCCCAATGCCAACGGCTCGCCGGAAACGATCCGCAGGGCGACCACCCACATGGATCGCGGCGGTGTGCAAAAAACCATCAAGCTGCTTGTTGCAGAGTGCGGTATTAAAAAAAAATCTCAACTCACTCCCTGCGCCATAGTTTTGCCACCCATCTGCTCGAACGTGGCTTAAGTCTACGCCATATCCAGAGCTTGCTTGGCCATTCGAGTCCGATCACAACCGCCCGCTATGCGCACCTGACCGAGGTCGCTGAGCAGGATTCTCTGACCACCATCAATGGTTTGATCAATGCCCTTCCTTTTGTTCTGGGAGGCGATGATGAATCTGCTCTCTATCGTTGAACAATTTCATGATTCTTTTATCGCGCAATATGCTGACCGGCTGCTCCCCAGTCAGCGGAACGCGCTACGTGCCATCAGGCGATGTCGCACTCCCGATTCGGGAGAACTCCGTGTGCGCTGTACGGAATGCGAGCAGGCGCAGTGGCGCCCTCTCAGCTGTGGGCACCGCAGTTGCCCCCAATGCCAGAACCATGAAGCGAGCCAGTGGCTCGATCGGCAACAGGCCAAATTGTTGCCGGTGTCTTACTTTATGGTGACCTTTACTCTGCCTTATGAACTCAGGGCGCTGGCCTGGTCTTTTCAGGAACAGGTCTACGCGATGCTGTTCGCCTGTGCGGTCAGCACCCTGAAGGATTTCGGCCTGAACCCAAAGCACCTGGGTGCAGATATGGGCATGACGGCGGTTCTGCATACCCAAACCCGGCGGCTTGATTATCACCCACATATCCATGTCATCGTGCCCGGCGGCGGTATTGATAAGCGCCGCCGACAATGGAGAAAGATCAAGGGCAAGTACCTGTTTAACGAGTTCAACCTGGCCCGGGTCTTTCGCGCCCGCTTTCTGGCGGAGGCCAACCAAGTGAAACTGAATATCCCGGCTGGTGTCCCTGAAAAATGGGTGATCGACTGTCAGCATGTCGGCACGGGCTTACCGGCCTTGAAATACCTCTCCCGCTATCTCTATCGCGGGGTCATTGCCGAGAAAAATATCCTTTCCTGTCAGGATGGAGAGGTAACCTTTAGCTACCGTGACAGTGGCACAGGCCAAACATGTGTCCGCACCCTGAAAGGGGAAGATTTTTTATGGCTGGTGCTGCAACATGTCCTTCCCAAAGGGTTTCGCCGCGTGCGCGATTATGGCTTTTTGCACGGCAATGCCAAAAGGCTCTTGTGTCTGGTACAGCTTGTGTTGCGAGTGTTGATTGAGCCGAAGCCCCTGCGGCCAAGACCAGTGTTTCAATGCCCTCGCTGCAAAGCAGTTATGGAGATTACGGCCTTCCGAAGACCGGTGTGGTTATCGGGATAGTTTAAAACAAACGGCATCGCATTGCGTTCACCATTCAAACAGGAGGACCGGTAGCACCAGAGGGGACGTCAGCGTCAGCGATATTTTTAGCCTGCCTGCAGGCGACGGCCCTCGCTCGTCTTAAAAAAGTGCCTGAAAAACCAAAACCTTCCCACCCGCAAAAACAAATCGATATATTTGCTTTATCTATATAGTCTGACCGGGCTTGTCCAACCACAGGATAAGATCGCGGCTCGTCCCTCGCGCTATCTATCCTTATTCGTTAGGCTTTATCTGCATTTAAAGAAGTCGTTGTTTGATTTTCGCCAAGAATCTTCATAGAGCGCAGTTTCGACTTTTACTGCGGGCATGTTCAATTGATTTGCTATTTCCATTATTGCTTTTGATGAACTTTTGTTGCTGAGACCGTTTGATGCAAGTGAATTTATTACATGCCTATCTATTGCAATGGGTTCAATATTTATATCGTGCGCCCAAGATATGAATTTCATATAAAATGGCGCTGTTTTGTTTTTACTTACGAAAGGAAATTGGTCCAGAAATTTCCACAATTCCTTTTCTGATGGAATGCTTAGAATTATTTTTGTGAAATTTTTTTCTTTCGAAAATTGCAAATATTTTAGAACTGCTTCAAGCCTTTCGATGTCAGCCCTTTCTCTGATGTGTGTTACGCGACCTGTTGCTTTCTCTTTTTTAATTTCTTGTAAAAGTTTTTCATTTTCTTCAACTGAAAACTCCTCGGGGAGTGAGATTATTTTTTTGAAAAGATAGGTCGCTGTTCTGAGGTTTATTATGTCTTTCCTTGATTGGTAGGTAGTTCTGTCGATAAAAAAAGCAAGAGCTACTCGCCAGTCGGTTAGCGTCTTTTTTTTGAGGATAGGTCGAATCTCCGACATAGTTTTTTTGTCAGTGCCTAGCAGGCTAGCTAAATATTGCGATACCCAGCTATCATGACGAGCTTCCCAAAGTGCAACATACTTTTCTACATATTCTGCTGTAATCATTTTCCCCATCCTTTATTTTAAGAAGCCTAACGCTTCACATCACCGGCAGCAAAAAGCATAGCGAGGAACGAGCGCCGCTTTTTGCTGTCCGAGTGCATGTGTTTGTTAGCTCTTTTGCTTTGTGTCGATAATTTCAATATTGACCCCGGCTAAGACCCTCTTTAACTCTTCTATAATCAAATCGACACGTTTTTCTATAAATTGATCCAGCGCATCAGGTGGCATATTCTCCTGCCTTGACCATTCCAAAAGCTCACTTGGCAAAAAGTGATTATTGATAACGTTCTCGAACTCAGAGTTTGAATCATATTCTTGAATGTAATTGATCGGATTCTTATCACTAATTTCTAAGTTAGTTATTTGTGTGAGATACGCGATATTCATTAGACTGTTATGATTCAGCTCATTTGAACCGGGATTCTGTGAAATATAGTTTGTTGGAAATATATGGTGCAAATTTGGCTTGTCAGTAGAAAAGAAGAAATTATCAACAATCACATTTCTGTCGGTGTACTTCCAGTCTTTTGGTTGTTTGCTGGCATACAAAGAAAGTATTGCTCTGGACAATCTACCTTTTGAACTATACGACGAATTTCTTAAGGTATCTCTGTCAATCAAAAACCTTGGAAACTCACTTTTACCACTTTGCTTTTGTGCATTAAGAAACTCAATATGTAAATTGACGTCGCTGGTATTGCTCAGAAGGTCATCATTGTGAAAGCTATGAAACCAGAAGTATTTTTTAAGTAACCCATAATCCGGGCTTGAGTTCTTGAAAAAATAGGAGGCAATTGTTAGATAGAAATATCTGTACGGGATAAGCTGAGGGCCCTTAATGTTTAATGTGTTTTCAAAGAAATCAAAAGTTTTATTTATTGCTTTCTTTGCTGGCTCCCAAATTTCCTCAATTTGCTCATTTTTTATATCATTGAGGTAACGTGGCGTGATATTCCATATTCCCGATTTTTCAATGTTTTCACGGATCAAAATAGCAATGATTTGCAAATAATCAAAATCGCTGATCTGCATAAAATTGCTATTATTCAACTTGCGGAAATTATCAATGTATTCCCTCAAGTAGAATCCGGCTTTGTTTTCAGATTTGGGCCTAAATGTTTTTGCTACAACAATATCAAATATATCAAGTGGCTTACCTGCCTGGTTTATTCGCTCAAAAATCTGGCAAACTTCCGCTACTTGAATCCCTTTTAACTCGATAAATGAAAGCCTGTAGTTATCAAGAACTTGCTTGAGCCTTCTTAGTTGTTTACGTATTGGGTGGTCGTAGTCTTTGTAATCGCCAAACTCACTTTCCACCAAAGAACGTTCTACGGATCCAAAATTGTTTTTAATGTCGATGAGTTTTACGATGATGCCAGCGTTGAATTTCTTTTGCCTTCCAGTGTTTCTTAAGAAAACCCCGTTTTTATCATCTATCTCCTCCCAGTATAAAAATCTCTTTTTGTAACTTTCATCGTCTGTTTCCGTTTCACCTTCAATCGACAGATCAATGTATATTGATGGATCAAATCCATCTTTTCCTTCAATTGCCCCCCCATACAAAGATGTCAGCAGCGAAGTTGTACGCTGCTGTCCATCTAAAATATATTGGTATTCACTTCGGTTGAATGTCCCTTCTGATATGATATGGCCACCAATCTTTCTATGGTTTTGAAGTTTTATATCGGTTTTCCACACCAAGATACTTCCGAGTGGGTAAAACTTGTAAATGCTATCCCATAATTTCTTTACATTTTCCTTTTCCCACACGACATCCCTCTGAAATGTTGGGATTTGGTAATCAAGGTTTTCCAACTCATCCAAATAAGTTGTGATGCCTTTGTCTGTGGGGCGAATCCTATCTGTGAAGTTCATTCGTACTCCGTATGTGTTTTTTGAGAGCTAACGCTCGGCTCACGCGCCGGTTTGGAGCCGTGAAGCGGCGGAAAGCCGGTCGCTGTGCAGTCGATTGTTAGGATTCCTTTCTGCTAGGGTGAATGATCGCCTTAAGAATTACTGTTAGGTCGTCGAGTGACATTGGCCGACCATGTCCCAAAGTTCTTCGTATCGGTTCAAACTCGGCGAGCATCCTGCGATGCATGTCTATCGAAGGAGAGTGTGAATTGAAACTCCGCCCTTGAAATTCTTGAAATCTTTCTAGCTCATTGACTAGAAACATGGCCGTCCCCATATATTCGGTCTCGTTATTTCCGTCGAATCCACGAAATTTAGGGTCATCTCCGAAGGGCGCTGCATCCGCTTTCAATTTAATCTTTTCTTCAGCATCTAGTTCTTTAAATGCACGCTCGACAAAGCTCCACATATCGAGAATATCAACCACTTCTTTTACAATACTTGGGTCATCTGACTCTTCAAATGGAATACCGCTATACCTCCACTTAATCCCCCAAAGTTGGTCGCTGTAAATTGCAGACTTTATAAAATCCGGCTCTATTTCCCCCTCAACACCTAGCTTTTCATACAACTCGCTCAACATAAGGATGATGAGCTTTTCACCGTCTGAAATTTTCATTCTAACTCCTGCTTACTGTTTTATTGCACGCTCACGCTTCTCATCGGATACTTTCTTTACGGCGGGCATGAAGTTTTGGATTTTGTAAAACATGCTTTTACCGTGATGCTTCTTTTCTTCAAATGTCGATGCCTCTGAAAGCCCCTCAATGTTTAACTTTAAATCTTCGTTTAGCTCTCTTGCTTTATTCACGAAGAAATCCGAGAAGTGCTCACTTTGCTCCAATATAAAGATAGAAAAGCTCTCAACCTCTCTAGCTATTTCAGCGCAGTTAACCCCCTTCAGTAGTTTTTGATTGCATGATGGGCCGACCTTCGAAACAACCGCTAAAATTCTTCTTGTTTCAGAATGAACCTGAGAAGCCTCTACCATTTCCCTACGATGAATTAGCTCGTCATGAAGACGCTCAGCTTTTTTAGCTGCGTCTGATGACTTTCTAGCCTCCACAAAAGCCCATATAGCAGCACCTATTGAAGCTATCGATCCAATTATTGATATTAGATTTTCCATACTCAGGTTCTGCACCATTTACTCGAGAGTTCTAACGTTTTAGCTAACCAGCCGCGCGCTAGCGCGGTCGGGTTTAGCGATTTGTTAGGCGCTTAAACTTCGAGTTATAGACTTTTTGCACAAATCTTTTATGCCTTTTTCATCTAAACAAAATTCACTGTTACCAATAGTCAAAATTTTTTTTACTTTTAAACTGTATTTACCTCCACCACAAGCAAGATACAAGAGGTTAGCTAAAGACCTATCTTTGGATATTTTCAAACCGCTAGGTGTTTTGGAACCTAATTTTCTAAGTTGCTGCGAAATGATTTTCGCATGTTTTTTTGGAACCATTTGAGTACCAGTGTAAATTTCCACTTTTTTACCTTCCATTAACGCATAATGCCCTAGATAAGCGCGGTGCGTAGCACCGAGCGCTTTAGTGTCTTGTTAAAGCAAAGTAGTTCAGAAAACAAGTGCTCTTGCCGCTAAACGACTTTGCTGATTTAAAAAAAATATTGATGAATTTGAACAAAAAACCAAAACCTGTTTTTTATACCAGGCCTGGCCATTTTTGAACTAAAACAGCACCAAACTTTGAAGTTACCTGTTGATGATCATTCCATTTGAATTTCTGTAAGAATTCTCATCTCCATAGATTTCTTCTTTTCTATTATCATAAGGGTTGTAGTCTCTGTCATTCCCTCCACGATAATTACTGTAGTCATTGTTTTGAGAATTATAGTAAGGACTGTTTCCGCCTCTATCATTACTGTAATCTTTTTCTTGAGCATTGTAATAAGGACTATTTCCTCCGTAAGTTGTTGAGTCATTAGCATATAAATTGTTACTCAACAAAACCCCAACGACGCTAGTTGCTAAGAATATTTTTTTCATTTCAATTAATCCCCGTCCAATTGTTAATGAGTAGTCAGACGCTGGACGTTTTTAAACGCCTAACGCACAGGTTTAGCGGCGCCCATGGAGCGCAGCGCAATGGGCGTCCGGTGCAGGGCCGCAGGCCCGGAACGAACTACAACGACTGGTTATATGCCTCGATAGGCAACTTTAAAAGTACATAAAAACACCGACAATCACGTCGGTGCTTGAGGCTAGTTACTTTACTAGAGGAATCAGAGACTGTTGGTCGCCAGCTTTTAACTGAAAGGCTAACCAGGCCACCTTTGCCATGGTTTTCACAGCCTTTACTCGGTGACGTCAAGCTCTTGTGCTTTGGCCAAAATGGCTTGCAGCATTTCTGCCGTGGTTTGTTCCTGATTCAGGATGCTCTCGAACCGTTTCTCGGCGGCGGCTTCTTCAGCGGCTTCTTCTGCTGCGAGTTGCAGGAGTGTCAATGGCCCCCAGCGTTCTATTTCCTTATCGAGCAGATTTTGCATGGTTTCTCTGTGGCCTTCGGGATAGGCTGCTTTTTCAACGGGTGGCAACTCATCGAAATACTCTAGAATGCCCTTAAACAGTTCGCGGCGGTCATCGTTATTGGCTGTTCTGGCGAATAGTTGAGAGAAGTACTCATAGTCTTGCTTGCTTAACTCAGCATGAGCCGCATTTCGTTCAACTATGCTATAGGTGTCTGTATCGTCGTAGAGGATGGCGCTAAGATCATTGCGAGCCATATTCGCAAATGGATTAGGTATATTTTTTTGAGGAACTTGAGAGTTCCCTATAGCGTAATCAAGCGCTTGTTGTGCTATCGCTAGCCGTTCGAGATCATCAGTTTTTGGTAGTAGGTCTTCGTCTTTGTAATTACCGCTAGCAAGTAGCTGGCCAAAGTTATAAATATCTTTTTGCCCTTTTGCATACAGACGGCTAAGTTCACTTGGCGTCATGGATGCCTGCCGCTCGGCGGCGCTGCTCAGGTTATAAAGCTCCTTGGCCGAACTGGAGAGGGTAATGGTATCACCGGAGTTTTGAGCTGAAGACGAGGTATCGTTCTTGGGAGCAGCCTCGGCACTGGTTTTTGCCAGTGTAGGTGATTTTGCCAGATAATTTGTCTGGTAAGACTGGATGGATACGTTCATTATTTTCTCCAGTGTTTGGGTTGGCCATGTCATAGCCAACCCAGGCGACTATGAAATTATTTGATCTCGAAAGCGACCGTAAAGTTAAAGGGTGGGGTCGGTTGAACGGCAGAAATATTGGCGTTGCAGGTGGCGCGAGATGTGCCAATACTTGCGCCTGACTTATTAAAAGTAGGCACGCCGTTCATAGGGTTTACTGTATGCGATGCTGCAAACCGGCACTTTTTGGAGCCGGAGGTGTAGACAAAGCGCATTCCCGATACCAATTCGGAACCACTGGTCAGCTGGAATGTTGATGTGGCAGATGGCTGAATGGTTCCTGGTGTAGGATTGACGCTGCCAGCGAAATATTCGTAGGTATATTCCGCTTGTGTGGCAGTCGAGTTTTTAACGTTAACAGTCACGACAGTGCTGGCGTGCGCGGTGGCGGCCATCGAACCGAAAAGAGCGATTGCGCTAAACAGCTTGGTAAATTTCATGGTATTTCCTTATTGATAACAACAATTAATGCTCTGCCGTCACTTTTGTTCTTGGGCAAATGCTGAGAATCGCCAGAGTCGTCTACCTAAAATAAGGGTGCTAACAGACGTCGGCTCACCTGTAAAATACTGCTCCGGGTTCTCGTAATCTATAAACACTTAACTATGCCTCGAGTAGAACATAACGCTGCCGTCACCGGTGACGAAACCGGAGCGACGCGCAGGTTTTGGCATCCGGTGCATGGCTTGGTTAGATTTACCGCAATCCCAGAAGCCGTTTATATGCGCTGTCTTTCCCCAGATTGGGAATTTGCGCATCGGTAGCGCCTTGAATCTGAGCAAACGCTTGTTGAGTCACTTGATTAGTAGTTCGAGGCGCCAGCCGATCCAGCAATGCTCTGAAATTCGAAAGACAAGATCGCAACCCAATACGAGACGAAAACTCACGATCAGTTAAAAGAAGTGCCACCTCTCGTAACTCGGCCTCACCAAACTTTGTGATCAGGCGCTCGTAATATGGCACAGCCATTTCTGATGTTCCGTGACCATTGCCAATTCGGGCCATAACGAGTGTCTTAACATAAAATTTTCGCACGGCATCAGGTACTGTGCCGGCAGCAGAAACGTAGGCATCGAGAGCCCGGGCGTGAGCCGGCTCGTTGTGAAAGTTGTTGAATCCCGTATGCGCGGAAAAAAGACTCTCGATTTTGTCTGCCATTTCGAGTGCCAACGTATCATTCGGAAGGAACGGCAGTCCCCCCACAACCGAAAGAAACTCGTTAGCAGCTTCTTTTCTATCTACTTCCCCGTTTGACGCAAAGGTCGCGTATTTAAAGCCGCATTCGTATTTAACTTCATCGGGCGCCACATTCCATGCGGAGCCAGCCACCAGCTTAATATTGCTTTTAATCTGGACTGCCGCATCTTTGGTTGTGTACATACCAAATAGAGTTCTGAGTACGGAAGTTGCCAACTCAGGTGGCAAATACTCAATTCCTGCCCTGATATACTGGGCATCCTGCTCAGTGAGCGTGGTGTTTCTAATACTATTGAGAAAGCGCTTGACCTCGATTACCGGCCCCTCAGGCTCCTTAGCAATGACTTCTCGGATACAAGTTTCCAGCCAAGCTATCAACTGAAAACCAGTGAGGTCATTCTGGTTTGGGTGCGCTGCGCTGGCCCAATTTCGCATATCCCTTATATAGTCTAAGTGCTTGTATCCAATGTCGGAAAGTATACCTGTAAGATGGCAACCCCTAACCAATTCCCATTCTTCAATCTTTTGAAGATCATCTTCGTCTTTAAGCTTTGCTCTGCGCTTGGTATCGGTAACCACACTGTCATAAAAATACTCCAAATCGAAACGAGCCACTTTATTTCGAAGATTTACAACAGTTTCATCCCAGATGAAGTTAAGGGCGGCATCAAACAAGCCAGCGCCGCAGGCAGCAATAAATTTAGACAAATAGATAGAAGTTGATTTCCTATTAGCGTCGATCAACTCAATCACATCAGGCACGTTAGCAATCACCCGCTGGCGCTCCTGAACAGGAACGAGAACATGTTCATTCGGTAACCCTAGCTCTCTGAGGTACTGCGTCAATCCCGCCGTGAATTGATCGACACTCGTTGCCACTTCATCTTTCGATAAAACTTTGATCTCTTTGTTCAAAACAACCTCCTTTGTGGCAACGGGAATCTAACTATAAATAGACAGTTCTGTATAAAACTGTAAACACAGAAAGTCCAAGCTGTATAAAACTACCCGCTAAATTACTTAGAAACACATTTTTGCCATAGATTTAGAGAGTTACGGTAGAATTGGGTTTTACGCTCTCCGGTATATACAGACTGTATAAACCGGTTTACAAACCATCCATCGGAGAAATTGGGTCAAGTCTACGGATTTCAAAAAGCACTGTTTCCTTCCGGCGAGAAAAGACCGTCAATATATTAGAGGAAGATATCATAGGGCTTACACAGCCCACAACCTTCTTTAATGTTAAGCTGGCAATTTATTGCAGGACGATATGGGGCAACACTTGTAGAGGGTGGCGGCTCTGGCGCTGTTCCAGCTGAGCAAAGAATACCTGATGTTCCGTGTCGTCTGGCACATCCGGCCCGAGGTTTTTGCCGGTGCCGAGCACCACAACAAGGAGTATCGCAAGCGCGCAAGCGCCAAAGGCCAGATCTTTTCTGGCCAGTTTCATCCCACCACTTCCATCTCCATTTATTCCGATTTAAGGGCGGCGATAAATTCGGCAACCAGGTTGAGGTATTCGCGCGCATTGACAAGCAAAATGTCGTTGTGATTGCCCTGTGCAAAGATTTTCAGTTGTTTGGGTTCTGCAGCCCAGTCGTACAGTCTTTGCGCATGGCTGACATCTACCAGGCCGTCATGGCGTGTATGCAGGACCAGAACCGGTCCCTGAAACTGCCGCAGTTTCTGTTGGTGGTTGAGACGGGTGTCTACCGCATGTTGCAGGGTCTGCCGATCGATGCCGAGTTCTGCGGGCGTGATGCGCAGCAGGAGACGCTCCATAACATCGGCGACACCGCTTTCAAGTATCAACCCACGCGCATGAGGGAACTGTGCTGCAGCTTCGAGCGCAAAAATTGATCCGACACTGCGTCAGAAAAAAATCAGCTGCTGTTGTGGCTGCTTAAGGGCTTGAATAGTCGGAACCACATCGTCGAGCATTTTCCCCAGTTGGGGCGTCCCGCCGGATTGTCCGTAGCCACGCAGTTCGGCGAGGAACAGATTGCAGCCCATCTGCTGAACAATATCCACAAAGTCTCCCTGCCAGTCGTCCACGATTTCACCGTTGCCGTGAAAGTGGACCAGCGTCAATGCCCGGGGATCAACCTCATGGTAGCTGCAGGCCAGCTGGGTGCCGTCGTTACAGATAACCAGAAAGGGATCTGCAAAAGTTCCCTTGCGGGGGAAGAAATACCGTTTACTGATCAGAGGGTGATTCAAAAGGTCGCTCATGGGGATTCCTTTCTGCGCCCTGTGCGGATTAAGAAAACTCGGTTCGATGCGCTAAAGGTTACCCCTCATGCGGTGCAATACTCTGCGTCGTCCATTCCAAGAGCTCTGCACTCAGGATCGCGGTTGCACGATTAAACGCCTGCACCACCACTTCCACATCCGTACCACTACTCGGTTCCACCACGCTGAAGCAGCGCTGCGCCACAATGGTGCGGGTGTATGCGTCTGTCAACTGCACGTCAAATTCCACTTCTACCACGGGGTTACCGCGATTATTCCGCGCGTGGGTATAGCTGCTATAAAAGGCGCGCAGATCACTTATAAGGTGATAATCAGGCACTATGCGACTGTCGGTATCTATCACCGCTTCAAACGCTGCTGCAGTACGGAAATTCTGGATTAGTCCGTAGTTCAAAACTCCATAACGCGCTGAATTGACTACAAAAACAATAGAAAACATCTTGCAATGTTTTGCAAGAAACTAGTTGTTAACCCTCAATTTTCTGGCAAAACTATGCGACCTAAAAAACAACAAAAGCAAGCTCAAGACGAATTATTCCAGGTGCGCCTGGAAGCTATTTGCGATCCAGCCAACGCTCTGGTCAAACTTGCAGATCAAATAGACTGGGAGCATCTGGATCAGGAATTTGGTTCCCTGTATTCAGAAGCCGGTAGACCTGCAATTCCTACACGTATGATGGTTGGCCTTACTCTTCTGCAGAGCCTGTACTCCTTAAGTGAAGATGATGTAGTCAACCGGTGGGCTGAGAATCCCTACTGGCAGTACCTATGCGGTGAAACATTCTTTGTGCATGAAAAGCCCATTGCCAGAAGCGGGCTGAGTAAATGGCGCAAACGCATCCAGGATCACGGCATGGAAACGCTTTTGCAGCAGACCCTTAAGGTAGGTATCTCCACGGGTGCAGTAAGCAAACGCAGCTTAGAACGCGTCAGTGTGGATACCACGGTACAGCCCAAGAACATCACGTATCCGACAGATGCCAAACTCTTAAACCGCAGCAGAGAGCACCTGGTGAAACTGGCCCAAAAGCATGGAATTAAACTACGTCAGAGCTATGAGCGCAAAGGCCCTCAGGCCGCCCTTAAAGCCGGACGCTATGCCCATGCCAAACAGTACAAACGGATGCGGCGCATGCTCAAAACCCTTAAGACCTATCTAGGTCGCGTAGTACGTGATATTGAACGCAAGAGCGACATTGTATCCTCAGATCTCAAGAACTCACTGACTCACGCCAAACGTTTACTGCAGCAACAACAACAGGACAGTCATAAACTCTACAGTTTGCATGAACCCCATGTGTCTTGCATCAGCAAAGGCAAAGCGCATAAGCGCTACGAATTCGGCAATAAAGTCAGTATCTGCGCTACCAACAAAGAAGGCTTCATCATCGGTAGCCAGGGCCTTGAAGGCAACCCGTATGATGGACATACCCTGCAAGGGGCACTTGACCAGGCAACGCGCTTAAGTGGCGTCAGAGCAAAACGCTGCTACGTAGACCGCGGATACCGCGGTCATGGTGTAACTGATACCGACGTCTTCATATCCGGACAACGCAGAAACGTAACCCCCACGATCAAACGAGAGCTCAAACGCAGAAGCGCGATAGAAGCCATAATCGGGCATCAGAAAACCGAAGGCTGCTTAGGGAGAAATCGACTCCATGGAATCCTTGGAGACAAGATCAATCCACTCATGGCAGCAATCGGATACAACCTGCGGTTGATCTTGAAGGCCATCGGCCTTTTGTTGTCTTTTGTAAAAGAGCGTTTTTTACCCTTCCTGCAGATTCTGGGCAGGAAATTGATGGAACTTTTATTTTGCAGCCCTGCTCAGTTAACCATCTGAGGCTGAATTCGGGTTTTTGAACTATCGACTAAATAAACTCTCTAGCCATGCTGTATTTTGTAAACTCTAGCGTCGGCAGCCTCAGCTTAACCTTCATCAATCCTCTAAATAACGGCATCTCGCCAGCCTGATACCCAAATTTTAGGTTCAACCGTTGCTGTCTTACAATTAGTTCAACACGAAACAAAAATCACTTGGATAGTTTATGTTCCTTGATTCTAATTTTTTTCAGCCAAAACGACTAAAAAGCGATTTCCTCCTTCACTGTTGGCTTCAACGCGCACTGTTCCATTATAAAGTTTGGCGATATGCTTGACAATTGAGAGACCCAACCCTGTTCCAGAATGGTGCTTATTACGTGACTGTGAGCAGGTATAAAAGCGCTCAAAAATTCTTTGCATCTCAGCCCTTGCAATCAGTGGCCCTTGATCGTCTACCATGATTGTCAATCGACCAACACTACTTTGTATTCTGGCAGTGACATGTTCTCCCTCAGAATATTTGATTGCATTATCAATCAAGTTGGTCAGAATGCTCTGTAGGTGTTCCTGGAGAATCCAAGCCTCGGCATCTTTGGATTCGAGAGTTAACGTTTTACCACTAGTATCTGCATAAAATGATCTTATTTCATCTGTTATATCACCGAGCGAAATCGCTTCATCGACGGCAAATCCATCTCCGACCGATTCCAGTCTGTGCAATTCGATAATATCGTTAATTAATCTGTTTAGGCGCACAGTTGAACAATAAATATTGTCAATAAAACGGCTTCTGGTCACCTTGTCAATGTTTGGAGTGTCACGTAAGGTTTCGGCGTAGCCCATTATCATTGCCAAAGGAGTTTTTAGTTCGTGGGAAATATTTCCCGTTAGCTCCGCCTTAAACGCTTCATATTCGATCAGCTTGGTCACATTGCGTAGGAGCAAAAGTCTCTGTTCTGCGACGTGCTTAATACTAACATCGAAGACATTTTGGTGAAGTGAAATCCTAACTGATTCCTGATTCTGCTTGAGAATTTCACTAAAAAAATTAATCAGGTGGATGTCATTGGTCGCATAAAAAAGACTACTACCAGTAGTGAACTTTGTACCGAATTCTTTTTCTAGCCATGAGTTAGCGTGAAGAATGATATCTTCTTTGTCGAGCAAGAGTACACCTTGATCCATGCTGGTAAAAATGTGGCTGAGCTTCTGCTGCTCACGGGCTAGTTCAAGATTCTGCTTCTGCATTCCAGCATAAATCCGGTAAATCAGACCGGCAATCTTAGCCATCGACGGGTCTTTAAAGTGGGGGAAATGAACGTTGGTCTTACCCGCTTCGATATTGTCGGCGATGTAATTTAACTTCTGAACCGGCAGCGACACCTTACGAGCAAAGTAGAGAGCAAGCAATAAAACCACAAAACTCAGATAGAACAGAGCCCAGACTGCCTGCTCGGTGAATTTGTTCTGCAATGATTTGACATAAGTGGCTGGATAGGCTAAGCGCAGAATTTGATCGTTGGCGAGCGTTTTGGCAAAATAAAACATCTGCATGTCAGTGGTACTGCTGAAGCGACTGGAGAACCCGTCACCAGAATAGATAGCATCCTTGATTTCCTGGCGCCCCTTGTGGTTTTCCATTTTGGAGATCTGGTCAAAGGGAACCAGTGAGTCGAGAAGCACTTTGCCAGAACAATTAACCAGAGTAACTCGCAACGAAGTCTGTCGGGTGATATCAGTCAAAATTTCATGGCTCTTACGGGTGACACGGCTGAGGTCACCACTTTGCAGAGCTAAAATAATCCACTTGTTTTTCATTTCCTGTAGCAGCTCGTTACGAGCATTGCTCATCATCATGCCATAGCTGAAGTAGAAGGTAAGCACCAGGGCAATGAAAATCGGGACAAACAGAACCAGAAATACCTTGGCAAAAGAGCGCATCTATTCCACCTTATAACCGATTTTGGCGATCGACTTAATGACTTGACCCGACCCACCAAGCTTTTTGCGCAGGGTTGAGATATGGGAATCGACGGTACGGGTGAAGACATCAGCATCGTACCCCCAGACAGTCGTTAGTATCTGATTACGCGTGAACACCCGTCGGGGATATTTGACAAACAGCAACAGCAGATCAAACTCCTTGTTGGTCAAGATGATCTTCTGGCCATTGACAAAAGCCTTGTGGTTGGTTTCGTCGACAGAAATCTGTTTGTAGTTGAGAAAATCCCCGGGCTCCTCAACGCGTGACCGTTTCAGGACAACTATGATCTTGGCCAACAAAATCTTCATACTGAACGGCTTAGTCAGATAGTCGTCCGCTCCCGCTTCGAGAACATGAACAATATTTTCCTCGCTGCTTTTGGCCGAAATAACGATGACTGAAATCCTGGCAAATTTGGCATTGGCTCGAATCAACGTCAAAAACTGATCCCCTTTTAACCCTGGCAGCATAATATCAAGCAGGATCAGGTCGGGCAAAAAGTCTTCAAGAATCATCAGCGCATCGTTGGCATTATCGGTACCGACAATCGTGTGCCCAGCATTTTTCACATTGAAGGTGACGATCTCCCGCAACGCGTCTTCATCTTCGACCAGCAGTATTTTAGCCATCGGTTGCCTTGTAGGGTGAGCGGTGTTTGATAATTTCTCCGGTTGCCATGAAATAGATCATCTCGGCAATATTGGTTGCGTAGTCAGCGACCCGTTCAATACTACGAACGATGAACAGTAACGAAATAACATTGCGGGTGGTGGTGAGGTCTGTCCCCATATACCCTAGCAATTCCTCTGTGATCTTGCTATCAAATTGATCAATAATATCATCGCGCTGGATAATTTCGAGGGCCGCATCGACGTCCTTGTTGAAATAGGCAGTAATGGCATCCTGAATCATACCGATAGTGGCCTCGGCCATTTTCGGTAGGTCGATATACGGCTTGACCGGTGGGGATTCATTGAGCCGCTTCACCTGCTCAGCGATGCTGGTGCAATGATCGCCAACGCGTTCCAGATCAACGATAATCCGCAGCGCAGTTACGACAAAACGCAGATCGACTGCTTTCGGTTCGTAAAGTGCCAGCATCTTCAAGCAATGCTCATCTATGCTGGTATCGAGATCATCAACCTCATCATCACGCTGGATGACACTTTCGGCCAAAGCGGTGTCGCGTGTTACTAGTGCGGTGGTGACATCCTGAAGCATAGATGTTGTCACCTGACACATGTTGGTCAACTCAGTTTTTAATTGAATATATTCCTGCTCTACTTTTTTCATTACTTGCATCCTCTCTTGTTGAGCTGCAAATCTGCCAACTCAAGGTTAACCAAAGCGGCCGGTCACATATTCTTCGGTCAGTTTTTCACTGGGGTTGGTGAAGAGTGTCTCGGTTTGTCCAAACTCAATCAATTCGCCCATGTACATAAATGCAGTATGATCTGAGATACGCGCTGCCTGTTGCATATTATGGGTGACGATGAGGATTGTGACCTCCTGCTTTAAGCTGACCATCAACTCTTCGATCTTACCCGTCGAGATCGGATCTAGGGCACTGGTCGGTTCATCAAACAGCAACACATCTGGCTCTACCGCCAAAGCTCGTGCAATAACGAGGCGTTGCTGCTGTCCCCCAGATAAGCTATTAGCTGATTGTTTCAAACGATCGTGGGTCTCCTGCCAGATAGCCGCCTGCTTCAGAACCTTCTCGACTCGATCGGACAGTTCCGCACGGTTCCTTATCCCTTTTAGCCTTAAGCCATAAGCAATGTTATCAAAAATGCTCATGGGGAACGGAGTCGGCTTTTGAAAAACCATACCGATCCGGCTTCGCAGTTCAATAATATCTTTTCTAGTCAGCAAGTTACTGCCCTCGAAGAGGATCTCCCCCTCTTGACGATGGCCAGGATACAGATCGTGCATCCGATTAAAACAACGCAAAAAAGTCGTTTTGCCGCAGCCTGAAGGCCCGATCAGGGCAGTGACCTGATGACGCTTTATCGGCAAAGACATATTTTTAACCGCATGCACATTGCCCTGGTAGTAAAAATTCAAATTATTCACGCTCATGATCGAATCGGACATATTTGTTAAGCTCCTGCTTTTGTGGCTAAGTTACAAAAAACCATCCTGCATTACGTGGTGGCCTTTTATGATCGTCACCATCAATTCTTGTATTTCCACCGGATAATCAATCGGCCCAGAATTGTCAGTCCTAAAATAAACACAGTGATAACAAAGGACGCCGCCCAGGCCATTTCATGCCAATCGTCGTACGGGCCCATCGCGTACTGATAGATGGTAACAGTCAGAGAAGGCATCGGTTCATTCATATTGGTGGTCAGGAACATATTGTTAAACGAGGTAAACAGCAGCGGCGCCGTTTCACCAGCAATCCGAGCAATCGCCAGCAGAATTCCGGTAAAAATACCCGTTGCCGCGCCGCGATAGACCACCTGTAGGATCACCTTGTAATAGGGCGCCCCGAGGGCAAAGGCTGCCTCGCGGATTTCCCACGGCACCAACCCCATCATCTCTTCCGTGGTTCGTAGCACCACGGGAATCATGATAATTGCGAGCGCTAGAGCGCCGGCAAAACCGCTGAAATGGCCGAGCGGCTTGACGAACACGGCATAGACAAAGGTGCCGATAACAATTGAGGGGACACTAATCATAATATCGGACAGGGTGCTGATAAAGCGGCCGAGCTTGTGATGACGCCCGTATTCAGCCAGCCAGGTACCACCAAGAATCCCCAGTGGAATACCGATCAGCACCGCGAACAGGGTGATCAGCAGTTGGCCGATAAAGGCATGCTTCAGGCCGCCCTCTTCCATTCCGGGAGGAGCTGCTTCACTCAGAAACAGTTCCGGTGTGATGTAAGCGATACCGTGGCGTAAAACATCGGCCAGGATAAAAATTAACCAGAACAACCCCAGCCCGGCTGCGGCGCAGGCGAGGCTCAGGGAGAGAAGGTTGACAGCTTTTCGTTTGCCGATTTCGCTCATAAGATTCATCACTTGTCCCTGCGTGCCAGAAACATTTTAGCGACCGCTAAGAGTAAAAAGTTCATCCCGAGCAGAATCAACGCCAAATAAAACAGCGACGACAGGTAGAGATCACTGTCGGCCTCGGTAAACTCGTTGGCCAGAGTCACGGTAATTGTCGCTGAGGCATCGAACAGTGAGGTGGCAATCGCATGCTTGTTCCCCAACACAAAAGCGACCGCCATCGTCTCACCGAGCGCCCGCCCCATGGCGATAATAACGCTGCCGAAAATCCCGGTCTTCGAATACGGGATCATCACATCTTTTATCACTTCCCAGCGGGTCGCTCCGATGCCATAGGCCGACTCCTTAAGCTGGACCGGGGTCAGCGCAAAGGTGTCTCGAACAATACTGGCGATAAAAGGGGTAATCATGATGCTAAGAATAATACTGGTGGTCAAGATATCGATCCCTAATGGAACACCAGTAAACAGTTGCCCGAACAACGGGATTGGTTCGAAAATTTTCTGTAACAGCGGCTCAACACAGTCACTCATCAGCGGGGCAAAGGTAAACAGACCCCACATACCGTAGATAATACTTGGAATTGCGGCCAGCAGTTCAATAGCGGTGCTAACGATCGGTTTGAGAAATTTAGGGCACAGTTCGGTGATAAAAATTGCAATTCCTAGCGATACTGGAACTGCCACTACCAACGCTAGAATAGTCGTAACCAAGGTACCGTACAGAGTGGTTGCTGCACCAAACTGCTCCCGTACCGGATCCCAGGCGGTACTACTAACAAAACCAAAAAACCCGAAGGAATCGATAGCCATCAGCGACTCACGGAACAGCGAAATAAAGATGCTGGCAATAATCACCAGAATTAAAAAGGCTGCCGAAAAGGTTATTCCAGAGAAAAGTTTTTCGAATGTTTGCTCACGTTTTATAGTCGTTGCCATGCCCTATCCATTTGAAGGTTTTGATAGTTCTAACATGCGGTTGTTAACGCGTTGTCACGAAGATGTTAAAGAGTTGTCAAATAAATTTGCACCGGCGGCACCCTACCGATCAATGTATCTTCGAGATGACTACAGCCCTTCCAGTAATTCTCGCCGTTTGGGCGAAAAACGGATCGCCATAATCCGAACAAACATCAAAGCAACAACCAGGGCAATGGCCAACCCCACCCGAGCCTCATCGACTTCACGATACCAGAACCCCATCAGTTCGGTGATGACCACCACAAGCGCGGTGTCAATAATATAGGTCACCTTAAGTCGCCCTTCAGTGAAATAGGCTTTTACCGTACGGAACAGTTCGACCACCGCTAGCACCATCAGCACATTTGTTACCAAATGTTTAAGGGTATTGTGTAATCCATTATTGAGGGACAATCTGTTATAATCTGCCAACAGATCAGCAGCTGCGCCAAAAATTCCAACCGCCATTGCCGCCAGCAACACCACCAGCAACAGGCTTAAGAGGGCGCGGCAGAGTGTTTCAAAAAAGAGATCTGAGGCGACTCTGATTGTCTCTTTGGTCATTTTTCTTCTCCTACTTTGGCCAGATCCTCTGGCGATTCATGTTGTTAGTATAAAATTTCTTGATATGTAATGAATTTATAGCTGCTGGCTGTTAGATAACTGTCAACGGACGGTTAAAACGTTGTAAACTATTGATTCGTATCGGATTAAGAACAAGAAATCCCCGTGAACCAAAAGATCCACGGGGCGAAAACGCTAAAGACTATCTGATAGTTACAAGCCGTTGGCCTTCCAGTAGCTACGAATATCCTCTTTTAGGTTCTGCGGCAGTGGCACATAAACCAGCTTGACCGCCATTTCGTCACCGTTTTCAAACGCCCAGTCATAAAACTTTATTGCCTGCTGATTTGACGCCGTCTTATCCTTGGCAAGCAGAATAAAAGAGGCACCAGCAATCGGCCATGATTCTTTGCCTGGTGCATTGACAAGCCACAGGTAATAGCCCTCGTCCTGCTGCCACTTAGCACCCGCAGCGGCCGCCTTAAAACTGGCGAAAGACGCGCTGACATAACCTCCTTCACGATTTTGCAACCTGACATCGGCCAGTTTATTCCGTTTGGCGTAAGCGAACTCGACATAACCGATTGAGTTTTTCACCCGCTTAACGTAGTTGGTTACCCCTTCGTTCCCTTTACCGCCAATCCCGACTGCCCAGTTCACAGACTTTCCCGCGCCGGTGGTTTCTTTCCAGTCGTTGCTGACCTCAGCAAGATAGCTGGTAAAAATTGCCGTAGTTCCCGATCCGTCAGAGCGGTGGATGACGGTGATATCAGCGTCAGGAAGTTGCTGGCCAGGGTTAAGTTCGGCAATTTCTGGATCATTCCACTTGTTGATTTTACCAAGGAAAATACGCGCCAGAAGATCACCAGTTAGTTTTAACTGGCCACTGTCTATCCCCTTAACATTGATGATCGGCACGACCCCACCAATGATCGCTGGGAATTGCAACAGTCCTTTTTCATTGAGATCTGCAGGCTTAACCGGTGCATCCGAAGCACCGAAATCGACCGTTCGACTTGTGATCTGACGAACCCCACCACCAGAGCCAATCGACTGATAATTGATCTTTGTCCCAGTATCTTTTTGGTATTGGAAGGCCCAGGCAGAATAGACCGGGTAGGGAAAAGAAGCACCCGCACCGTTAATGGTCGAGGCTGCAAAGGATGAGGTTGCCAGTAGCAAGAGTACTGACAAGACAAGTAGCAAATTTTTCATGTTGTTTCCTCCAGTGTTAAATGATTTATGCAGGGAGGATAAACAAAAAATGTTTTAGCTTTATGGTGAAATTGTTAAAGAGATGTCAAGTTTCTATTCGGTAACACTGATTCAGTGGTTATGTCCGTATAGTGCTGTAAATTAATATTCCGCCAGTAGCGGTCAATTGTTTGCGAAACAGGTCTCAAGTCGCTTTTTGAGCAAAAACCCGTTGCATATCGACTTTTGACCGCGATTTTTCTAAATTAAGACATACTACTCCCTCTGAGGGCATTTTTGACCCGTTTTTTGCTCTTTGACAGTCAGCAGCCAGTGACTTTAAGCAACTGATCCGCGAACAGCGTGATGACTCCGAACATGTTGTGCATCATGACTTTGTCCGGACCGCGAACATGTATGTTGCGGGCTCCAAATTCATCTTTTAAGCGTCCAAAGCAACGCTCTACGCCGCTTCGCTCTCGGTATCGTACTGCTTCATGCGGCGCCATTGGTACTGCCTGCTTGCCGCGCGGGTTGCGATCTATGATCGCTACATGACCGAGCTTCAGGCTTTGTTCGCGGATCTGCGCTGCATCATAGGAGATCATAGCAGGATCTTACTTTGGCAGCGCTGAGCTTCATCATCGGAATTGCTACCTGACTGTCATGTACAGATGCAGAGGTTAACACTGCGCTGATCGGGAATCCGCAATCGCTTACATCCAGATGCAGTTTGTAGCCGTTCCAGGTTTCTGTATATCCTTTGGCGTTGCGTTTAACCCCGCGATCACAGATTTTCGGTAACTGTACTAGCGCTTCTTCAGCAGACTGATGGCGCTGCAGTTCAAGTCGCTTCGGTTCTGCCGGTGGCCTGACTTCCCCTTTGGGCGGGCGACCGCGTTTCTTTGCAACCTTAGGTGCCTTGACTTTCTTTGCCAGTTTCTCCCGCCCAATAATGGCTGAAGAATCGCGGCTGATATGGCTAATCAGTTCAGTGCCGAGGTTCTCTTTGACCAAAGCATCGTGGATTTCGGTACCAAGCCCCGCTGTGGCAAATTCTGCAAAAGCGCGAGAGAACGTTGACTCTGATGGAACATCCCTACGCTCAGAAAATCCGCAGATTAGGCGCAAATTCGGGGTGCTCAGCAAAGCGTTGCGCAAGGTACTGGTATGCTGATACCGAAGTAATGTTTTGGCTATAAAAGCCCTGGCAATCGCTTCACGTTACTTGATTGGGCGTCCAGTCCATTGGTAACGCCGACTTACAGGAACATATTGCTCAATCTCAATAAGCTCAAGGATCTTGACCAGACGTTTTTCCGGTTCAGCCTGTGGACTGGGCAGATTCTCGTCAAGATAGGGGAACAGGCTGTGCTGGATTGTTCCCATTAACCATGATATTCTTTCCTTGAGCTTCATCGGCATCTCCTCTGTTATTGTTTTGTGTGGTAACTCAATAATATCAGATAGTTGCCTTTGAAGCTCGACTTTTATGCAGCTTTTTGCATATTGTATTCAGCTTTTTGCATGTTCTTTTGCAAGAGGCTCGACCCACTGGTATTTGAACAGAGATAAGAAATTGCGTAAACTTGTGTCTGGATAAGTGTTGACACACAACAAATTATTTTGCTCGCCAAACAGATCAAAAGAACCCCCAATGAACCCAGCTTGCGCATGTATCATCAGAGAATCCAATCAGTTCCATGCAACCAACAGGTTTTTTCTATTGGAACTGGTGGGCAAAAATCATTACACTATTCCCTTTCTACACGAGCACATCTTCTCCGCTGTCAGACGGGCAACGAGCAAGCCACAACCGATGGCCTGTCGTCCATTCTGACATTTTATCTTTGAAGGGTTTTATTGAAATGACAGCAACAGATCTAATTAACAAAGGAACCAATGGCCAAACGCTGACGCCTCAAGAGATCGAATACTTGCTCAGCTTTCCACCTCACAGCGCACAAAATTTTAAGATGATGTCTGCGGCCAGTGATCTTGCGCGCCAACTGCAAAACAACGAGGCTGAAGTCCACGGACAGCTCGCACTTAACCTCGCCCCCTGCCCTGAAGAATGTCAATTTTGCTCCTTTGCTAAGAGTAATAAAATTTTCACTAAAGCAACCGAAGTACCCATCGATGAAGCGGTCACGATGGCCAAGCAGTTTGAAGATGTGGGTTGTCAAGCCATCGTCTTGATGACCACAGCCAACTTTCCGTTCAAGAAGATCGCTCCTTACCTGACAGCAATTCGCCAAGTAGTGAAAAAAGAGACGCCTCTGATCGTTAATATCGGTGATCAGTGCGCTGAAAATGCCGAGGAGCTGGTTCAACTTGGCGTCAATGGCGTCTACCATGCCCTACGTTTACGTGAAGGTATCGATACCAATATCCCACCACAACAGCGCCGTGACAGTATTGAAAAATTTCAAAAGGCAGGATTACAGCTCGGCGTTTGCGTTGAACCCTTAGGACCTGAACACAGCGATAAGGAGATTGCCGAGATGATCCATTACACCGCGAGCCTCAATCCTGTCTTTAGCGGCGCGGCACGTCGTATTCCCATACCAGGTACCCGTATGGGTGAGCTAGGAACCATCCCAGAGATACGCCAAGCACAGGTGGTCGCCGTCACCCGCCTTGCCATGCCCCACACAACAATCGCCAATTGTACCCACGAACCAGGTGTTTTACCCGGCATGGGTGGAGCAACTTTCTTCTGGGCTGAAATGGGCGCAAACCCCCGCGATACGATTGCCCGTACCGAAGAGGGCCGTGCTCATAATGTCAGCGAGCTTGAAACCATGTTCTGGGAACTCGACTGGAAAATTCAACGCGGTCCTTCTCGTATCTGGAAGGTTTAATACGTTACGATAGTGAATATCTTGGTTAAAAATAGACAGCGGATTTTCAGCATGGTTATAACCAGGCATAACCAGAGGGCCACTTGATTTTAAATTGTTTGTTACTCAACTTTCGCACCGAACTAAACGGTGCAATATACCGAAACTACATTGATCTTTTAAAAAATGGCTCGTCAGCAGAATCTGTGGTTAAAATCAGGTTCCGGCAACTTGCCAAGTTCATGATATAGGGCGATTTGCAGGCATTCTGTGGTTCTAAAACCGTAGGCTTTTCTCATAGCGAGTTTTAACTTCATGTTCATGCCCTCAACGGCACCGCTTGAAACCTCGCCTTTGGCTTTGAACCAATTGAGAATCAGCGGCTTATGCTTGCGTAACATCCTGGCTACCTTCTTCATCGGTTCCAGGTCGGTTTGTAATGTTCTGGTTACCCAGTTTTCAAGAAACTTATCAGCGAAGTCGTAGCGTTTATATTCCCAGAAACGCTGAAAGTCTTCGCGCAGCTGGTAACCCTTAATCGACGCCAGGTTCAGGCTCAGTAGCTCCGACATCCGGGCTGTCTGCTTCTCAGATAGATTTTCCGGGCGCTTGAGCAACAACCAACGCTTGCGTTCTGAAACGTTTAACTTGCCACCTGCTTTAACTCTTTTACTTCGCTGCGGCGGATCTCATCAATCGCCTCGTTGAACTTACCCATAATGTGGAAGCGATCGAGAACATTCAGAGCCTGTGGAGCTTTCTTGGCAATGACCTTGAGATACGCCGGCCACATGTCACTGCAGACAAACTGGAGCTTAGCATTTCGCTCTAGACCGAACTCTCTGAAAAACTTCAGCAGAGCCTTGGCTCTACGCTCAGGGCCGCTCCACAAAAGCCGTCTGGCACCGGCATTAACCTGATACACCAGCGTCAGGTACTTGTGGCCCTTAAAAACAGCAACCTCATCCACACCGATCTCGGTGATACCCTCAAGGTTTCTGTGGGCAAGACCGTAATCGACAACAAACTTAACGGCGCGGAACACGGTATCCCAACTGGTTTCGAATACTCTCGCGGTTTCCTGCCAGGAGAGCCTTTTTACCCAGCGGGACAGAAACACCTGGTATGAAACGGTCGTGCGCTCCTTACCGTGAGCCCAGGGCAGAACCTCAACCTTAACGCAATGCTCCAAACATTTGACCCGGCGCGGAACATAGCGAAAGAATGCTTTAAATGACCAGATCGGCAGATATTCAAATAAACGCTGCGGCTGCCGGTCGTAAACCGCGCAACGTTTGCCGCACTCAGGGCATATAGGGCGACTGTTGCGGCGCAGTTCAATATCAATAACCAGCGCATCCCTACCGTTAATCAGCATCAGATACACGGCAGGTGTAAACAAACGACTTGAACCGTTCTACCTTGTTGAGTAAAGTCTTTATCAGCATTGTCTTCTTTTGGTTAGGGTTTGATAGTTTCGGCTAAAACCATCTTATCCAACCGGGGAGACAATGCTCTATTTTTTACCGCTACCTACCCACAGATTCTGCGGGCGAGGCATTTAAATTAGTACTCCTTGCAAGCCTGACACTATAGATTCTATGATTACGAAGCTGACCTGCTCGCCGGATAAGGCCTTGTCGCAAAACAACATTTGGGTCAGGATGAACAAAAAATATTCGTCCGGTGTGACTTTCATCATCCATCTGGGTGGATCGCATGTGGGCGGGAGCAGGCCAAGTGAGGTGATGGGTGGATCAGAAACGTCTGGATTAACAGCAGGAAATAGGAATCGAGATTCCTTTCACGCGCATCGATTCAGTGACGATGCAGAGGATGATTGAGGAGTTCGTCACCCGCGACGGGACGGATTGGGGGGGGGGGGGGGGGTTGGCCGGTCCCTTGGGG
>JAQUDG010000012.1 GCA_028685815.1 Desulfuromonas sp. | reverse complement strand
GGTGGGTATGACATAAACCAGGACGCCGAATCTCCGGCGGCGGCAGATAGTGTTGGCCGGGCGGTGTTTGGCATCGATGCGCAGACAGGGGTTCTACTGGATAGTTTTGGGTTTAACAATGCCAATTATTCCGAAATGACCCACTCCATAATCGCCATGTCAGCCTTTGAGAACCCTCTTACCTCTACCACCACACGGGTCTATGCTGGTGATATGGATGGAAACCTGTTTGCGTTTCGGGATGACATCTTTCATCGCAATCGCAGCGCCGCTAAAAAAACAGACTTTGATGGACTATATGATGGCCAGGAAGATGGGAACTGGGAGCAAAAACTTAAATTATTTTCCACCCCAGGTAAAAAAATCTGGTATGCCCCCAATATCGTCAACGAATATTTTCCGGTAAAATTTCCGGCGGTAGAGACCGGCACAGGTATTGCTGAGGAACGCATAGAAAATCGCGCTGGGGACTATGTCTTTTTTGGTACTGGAGATCGTTCTCGCCCCAACGAGATAGACACTATGAACGCCTTTTATGCCATAAAAAACAACTGGCAATGGGAGTCGAATACCCCAGCCATTGTCGAAGCCTATGTTGATGAAGAAGATGGCGGAAAAATTAAAGCCAAAAACGATGGTCGAGTTATTGTTGAGCAACAGCGTGCTGACGGCAATTTTGCTAAAGTAACTGCAACAGAGCGTTTTATTCTCGATGTTACCGATGATTTGATTCAAAATCAGGAAGATGAACAGCAAATACGGACACTTTATAGCCAGTATGTTAAGGATGCATTATCGCATCCTGAAAATAGAGGCTGGTACATTAACTTTGTAAAAGATGACGGAAGCGCTTCAGGGGAAAAACTTGTTTCATCCCCGCGGATTTACCAAGGGATAGTAATGTTTACTACGTTCGTTCCTGAACCTGATGCGGCAGACGGGCCTAGTACCAGTGATGACCCCTGTTCAGCCCCGCAGAGCAGGGGTACGGGGTACTTTTACGCACTTGATTATCAGACAGGCGCAGCTGTTTTTAACTTTGATTTAGGCAACGATGGAAGCGGTGAGGGGACAGGCGGGGTGGTGGTAGCAAAGTCTGACCGCCGTTATAAGCTCACCACACCGGGGATACCTCCTGCTCCCTCAATCATTGTCAGCGAGAGCGGAACCACCATCCTAGTTGGACTGGAAACAATCCCTGTGCAGCTTAAGGAAATGGTAGAGAGATTATTTTGGCGCCAGTTGCATAGAGATTAACCTCACTTTGCGGGGTTTTGAGTAGGCGTTTAGCACCGTTTCATAAACAACAGCAGGAGTTCTGAATGGATAATATTTATAAAACATCTACGGCTCGCAAGATAGCTACCATGGGCATCCTCATATTCATATGTATTTTTACCACAACTGCAATAGCAGCAGAGGCATCTCTATTTGAAATTCGTGCCAAAATAATGTTGCTTCAGTTAGACGAAGATCTAGCAATAATTGCCGAGAAAGAGATTCACTTAAAGGCACATTTTGAGCACGGCAAAAAGGTCTGGGACACACTCTTTCTAGATACGCAAGGCAATGTGATGGATCCTACGGATTTACAAGAGAGGGATAGGGTCTATGTTCTCGGAGCGGTGACAAATGATACCATCGTAGCCGATGAGGTGAGATTGCTACAATAAGCTTTATCTTAGCTTCGCAACATATCCAAATTTCCCAGATACCGCCACGCTTCCATGGCGGTATCTGGGTCTAATGTGCACTCGATATTGGACAATTTAGCCAGATGGCAGGGGCATCCACTGCAAGAAATACCCCACCGCTTCACCACCCTCACAACTCTCCTATAGCACGCATAAATCTAGCTGAAGTAATCTGTTGCCCCGCCAGCGCTGCGACATTCTTTGCTTCAGCCGCAGCAAGGGCAGCCTCAGCATCGAGCAGATCGGTCATGGTTGCGGCGCTCACTGCATAACGAGAGGCTATCAGGCGCAAGCTTTCGCGTGCGTCTAATATCATAACGGCGGTGGTTTCGGCTGCTTGCCAGGCTTCGGTGAGATGGGAAAAGGCTTCGACCACAGTTTTGCGCACCTCCAGCGCAATCTGGTTTTCCTGTGCCCGACTTCTTTCCCAGAGTGCTTTGGCTTCCGCGACGCGGTGGGTGCGTTCGAAACCGGTAAAGAGCGGAATATTGAGGGTTACCCCAGCGGACCAGTCATCTGCTTCGGGCAGAAACTCATCGTCACGGCGCCCATAGTGCCCCTCAGCTTTAAGGCGCGGGCCATACTTCCCCGCTGCGGCGTCGATGCGTCTACTTGCAACTTCGGTGCGGCTCTGGGCAAAGGTGACCTCCGGGCGACTTTGCAACGCTGACTCAAGCGCCCACGCGAGATCAACATTATCAGGAGCGACAGGCTCAGGATAGCGCTCTTCAATGGTCAACGCGAGTAGAGGATGCAGCCCCATAGCGGCATTGAGGTTGGAGTGAGCAATACGCAACACATTCTGCGCCCGCACCAGATCGAGCTTGGCGTTGCTTGCATCCACGCGCGCCCGCAGCACGTCAGCCTGGGGTACATCTCCAGCTTCGAAACGTTTTTGCGCTTCCGTAAGGTGTTGCTCACTTCTGTGTACGCTGTCCTGCGCAGCGGCCCTGCTGGCTTTGGCTTCGAGCACACGAAAATAAGCTTCATGGGTCAGGAGGATAATGTCCTGGCGCACCATTTGCGCTTCGGCGGTTGTGGCCTGCGTCTCTGCCTTGGCCGCAAGCAGTTCGGCTCTGCGTTGCCCGCTGTCGTACAAGGTGTACCAAGCGTACAATCTGCCATCCCACTCATCGGTCGCGCCAATGGTGTCGGAAGAGTTCGGGAGGTCCATTCCGCTTGGGAGGAAAACCGTCCTATCCCAGCGATGATAGCCAGCACTAACTCCAACCTGCGGATAATATGGCGCTTTGGCCGCACCGGCGGCCTCTTCGACTGCGGTAACGCCAAAGTGAGCGGCCTGCAGGGTGGGGCTATCGTCAAGGGCAATGGAGACACACTCCTGCAACGATAAAACCTTTGTGGTTAATTCAAACGCGCCACCCGCTGGCTGGGATAGAGCAACAGCGGCACTTGAAACGCAAAACAGCACCACATAAAGGAGGATTTTTATACATCCTGCAAAATTTATAACGGCTTTTTTCATTATGTTCCTCTCCATTCTACTCTCTACCATCGTGTCTCTCCCGTCAGGTTTTACCTCTATGCCTGGGTTTTGCGGAAACGCTGCATGGCCAGCAACAGCATCACCGTACCAAGCACTGCCAACGCTACCATCTCAGGCCAGAGCACCGCACTGCCAACCCCTTTAAGAAAAATTCCCCGCACAATCACCAAAAAATAGCGCAACGGATTAAGGTACGTCACCCATTGGATAACGCTGGGCATGTTGGCGATAGGGAACATAAAGCCGGACAGAAGCACAGCCGGAAAATAGAAAAAAAACGTGCTCATCATCGCCTGCTGTTGGGTGCGACTAACGGTGGAGATCAGCAATCCGATCCCCAGCGTGCTCATCAAATACAGCGCGGTTCCACCCAGAAGGAGTAAAATATTTCCATACAGAGGGATCTCAAACCAGAAAACCGCCACCGCCGTGATTAGTAAAACATCGACGAAACCGATCAACGCAAAAGGGACGGTTTTGCCCAGAATAAACTCCGCCTGCGTGATCGGCGTCACCATGATCTGTTCAATGGTGCCAATCTCTTTTTCACGCACTACGGCCATGCTGGAGAGCATCAGGGTGATCAGCATCACAATCAGCGCAATTACACCGGGGACATAGTAATTGCGACTCTCCAGATTGGGGTTGAACCAAGAGCGCGTTTCGAGCTCGACCGGAGACGCGCGGGGCGGAGCACCACTGAGGAGCATTGCTCTGTGCAACAGAACCTGCTCCCCGTAATCACTGGTGATCTGGCTGGCATAGTTAAGGATTTTACCCGCAGTATTGGAGTCCGACCCATCCACTAGAATTTGCACTGGAGCCATTCGTCCAGTCTCCAAATCTGCGCCAAACCCTTGGTCTATGCGCACCACCGCCTTAACTTCGCCACGATCAAGCAAGGGGCTGATCTGCGCCGCGTCTTCCAGGTTAAAAACCAGGTTGAAGTACCCCGAACCGGAAAACCGCGCTACGAGTTCGCGACTTTGCGGGGTTCGATCTTGATCGTAAATAGCCGTGGGGACATTCCGAATATCGGTGGTAACAGCATAGCCAAAGACCAGGGTCTGGACTACGGGCATGGCAAAGATCACCGCCTTCATACGCGGATCGCAGAAGGTCTGAATAAACTCTTTTTTCAGCATGTGCCATATTCGTTCAAACATAAGGGTATCCGATCTCTCAGAAGAGTTTCTTCTTAAACTTCACTCGTGCCAGCACCACCATTACAATGGCAAACAACGTCAGTAACAGCGCCGGTAGCGCCAAAATTTCCAGCCCCACCCCTTTGAGATAAATCCCCTTCAGCAGGGTCACGAAATAGCGCGCCGGCACTAGATGGGTCAGCACCTGCACCGGCTTCGGCATATTGGCGATGTCGTACATAAACCCAGAGAGGAGAAAGGCGGGGAGAAACGTCAGGACAATCGCTACCTGACTGGCGACGAGCTGGCTCTTGGCGACAATGCTGATCAGCATCCCCAACAGCAGGGCTCCGATCAGAAAAATTGCGGCAATCGCGAACAGGAGCACCAGGCTGCCACGTAATGGCACCTCGAACAAAAATTGCCCCATTAGCACCGCGAGCACCATATCCAGCAATCCGATGCCGAAATAAGGAAGCAGCTTGCCCAGAATAAGCTCGCTCCCCTTCAAAGGGGTGGAGAGCAGCTGCTCCATGGTGCCGGTTTCCCACTCGCGCGCTACGGTCAAAGAGGTAAGCAGGGCCGCGATAACCATCATAATCACCGCAATCAAGCCGGGAATGATGTAGTTGCGCGACTCTAGATTGTCGTTGTACCAGACCCGTGCACGCAAATCGATGACCGCGTCCAATCCGACCATCCCATGTTTCCCCTGTAGCTCGGCACGATTTTGGATAACGTGGAGGTTGAAAATACCGATCACCGCTTGGGCATAGCCGCGAGTGATCTCAGCGGTATTGGCATCGCTCCCCTCTATGAGCGCCTGCACCGCCACGGAGCGCCCCGCTTCCAGGCTGGAGCTGAAATCTGGCGGAATAACCAGCGCCATCAGCACCTCGCCCTCATCTAGAGCGTGTTCGATGGTGCGGTAGTTATCCGTGCTCCCATGCAGGGTAAAATACTCGGAACCGGCAAAACGACTGACCAACTCGCGGCTTTCTGCGCTTTTACACTGATCCCAAACCAGCAGGGGGACATTATCAACGTCCAGTGAAAGCGCATAGCCGAACAGGAGCAACAACAGCATGGGGATGGCAATCCCCATCCCAAGGCTGCGCGGGTCGCGCAAAATATGAATCGTCTCTTTGCGGGCCACCGCCCGTACGCGCATAAAGGTCATTGGCTCACCTCCTGCTGCGGCCGTTGCTTGCGATCGTGAGACTCTATAAGGGAAACGAAAACATCCTCCAGCGAGGGGCGGATCTTCTCTACCCGGTAGGTTTCAAAATTATGTTCTTGGAGGGCGGTGCGAATCGCCAAAACGGCAGTGGCTGCGTCATCCACCACCAGATGTAATCCCTTGCCGAACAGAGCCGCTTCTTTAACTTCCGCCAGCTCAGTCAGCATCTCCATCGCTTCTTGAGGTCTTTCACACCCAACGTCGATCACCTCTTCGTGCATATATTTGGTTTTGAGCTCGCCCGGCGTACCCACCGCAATCAGCGCGCCACGGTAGATAAGTCCGAGGCGATCACAATATTCCGCCTCTTCCATATAGTGGGTGGTCACAAACACGGTCACGCCGCTGTCGGCCAACTCATAAATCAGGTTCCAAAACCCGCGCCGACTGAGCGGATCGACCCCCGAGGTTGGTTCATCTAAAAAGATGATGGGCGGTTCGTGCAAAACCGCACACCCAAGGGCGAGGCGTTGCTTCCAACCGCTGGCAAGGGTGCTAGTCAACGCATGGCGATGCTGCTGCAGATCCGCCATTTGCAGAACCCATTCCCGGCGCTGCGCCTTTTTCTGGCGCGCAATGCGGTAGATGCCCGCATAGAAATCAATGTTCTCCTCCACGGTGAGATCTTCATACAGGGAGAATTTCTGACTCATATAGCCGATATGCGGCTTGATCATTTCAGTCTGATTCACCACGTCGAGCCCGGCCACAGTCCCCGCACCACCACTGGGCTTCAACAGCCCACTGAGCATACGGATGGTGGTGGACTTACCGGCACCGTTGGGGCCCAAAAAGCCAAATATTTCACCTTTACGCACATCAAGAGTGACCTTATCCACCGCCGTAAAGTCGCCAAATTTCTTGGTCAGCTCTTTCAAGGAAACAGCAATATCATTTTGAGTCACGGCTCTGCTCCCTGTCTTCGAGTACCGAGATAAACACATCCTCCAGCGATGGTTCTACGCTGCGGATTTCATCATGAGAAAGCCCTGCTTCCTGCAGGATGGAATGGATCGCTTGGGTAGTATTCTCAGGCTCCGCAGTCACCACATGGATATGCTCGCCAAATAGTCCGACGGTCGCCTGGGGAAGTTTTTCCCGCAGCAGCAGCATCGCGCGGCGAGACTCAGGGCAGCTAAGCTCCAGCAAAGTCCCTTTCATCAGGCGTTTAATTGCTTCCGGGGTATCGACCGCCAGCAGGCGTCCTTGGTGCATCAGGCCAACCCGACTACAACGCTCTGCTTCGTCCAGATAGGCGGTGGAAAGGAAGATGGTCAAACCATCCCGCACCAAGCGATAGAGGATGCGCCAGAAATCCCGCCGCGAAACAGGATCAACCCCATTGGTCGGTTCATCCAGAAACAAAACTTGTGGGGTATGGATCAGCGCACAGACCAAGCCGAGTTTTTGCTTCATTCCTCCCGAGAGATTCCGCGCCTGACGTTTTTTGAATGGGATCAGATTGCTAAAATCCAGCAACGCGTCAATGCGCTCGGCTCTTCCGGCACGTGGTTCCCCGTAGAGGTCAGCATAAAAGTGAATGTTCTCCAGCACCGTCAAATCTGGGTAGAGCCCGAAGCGCTGGCTCATATATCCGATCTTCTCTTTAATCTTCTCCGCAGCGCGGACGGTATCGTGCCCCAGGATTGCAGCAGAACCGGAAGTAGGATCGATAACCGATGTCAACAGGCGCATGGTCGTGGTCTTCCCTGCCCCGTCTGGGCCGACCAGCCCGAAAATCTCCCCTGCAGGAATGGTAAGATTTATCCCATCTACGGCTTTGAGGGCACCGAAATTCCGGCTTAAATCGATGGCCTGAATGGCAGTGGGCTGGGTGGCGTTCACTCCCTCCCCCCTTGCAGATCAATCGTTGCATCGGCGGGCATCCCGGGTTTCAGCTCCAACGCTGGGTTCTCCACTTCAATTTTCACCCGGTACACTAGTTTGGTGCGCTGTTTATCGGTCTGTACGTGCTTGGGGGTAAATTCAGCCTCGGAGGCAATAAACGTAACCCTGCCGGCATAGTGTTTGTCGGGATACGTATCGGTCGAAATTGAAGCCTTTTGGCCTAAATGAACCCGCCCCAGATCGGTTTCATCGACATAGGCACGTAGCCAAGGGTGCTTCAGATCGCCAAGGGTCACCACGGGCGTTCCCGCCGCCACATATTCCCCCGCTTCGATATTGTCGGATAAAACAAACCCATCGATGGGTGATTTAAGGGTTGCAAAGCCAAGCCGCGACCTGGCTTTTTCTAGGGCTTCTTCGGCACGCTCACTGCGCGCCTTGACCAGATCAACCTGCTCCTGACGAAACCCTTTCCGGTGCAGATTATAGCGTGCACGGGCTTCATTCCTCTGGGCTTGCGCCATCTCGAAATTCGCTGCGAATCTCTCTAACTCCCGCGCGGAAATAACCTTGTCGCGATAGAGCGCCTGTTGGCGTTGATAATCCGAGGTGGCTTCCTCTAACGCCGCTTCAGCACGTTTCAACGCTGCTCTTGTCTGAGCGATCTCTTCGGAACGATAGCCGGCTTCTTTTTCTGTCAGCTCGGCCCGAGCTGCCGCGACTTCGGCAAGGTTCAAGGCCACATCATGCTGCAGTTCTACCGTGTCGAGCTGCGCAATCAGATCACCCGCCCGCACCGGCTCCCCCTCCGAGATGACGCGCTGCTCCACCAAACCCGGGATCCGGAATCCGATTCTCACCTCAGTCACTTCTATATTGCCGGACAGGCGCAGACTCGTGTTGTCCTCCGGGGTACGCAGCACATAGAACCAGCTCCCTAGGGCTGCAATAATCAAAACCAAAGCAACGACTATAATTATCCGTTTCCTCATCTTATTCTCCTGTGCGTCAAGCCTGCGATTAAGCCCAAAAAAAGGCGGCTTTTATTCATTTTTGTTTCCTGTAGCCTTAATTTATTCTGTATGTGCGCCAGAGCGGTGCAACATTAGAAGCAATGCGAAGCCATGTGAGTAATTGATTACTTCCTTGCTTTGAGAGCACTTCTTTTCAAACGCTCTAAAACAATCTACCAAGGTTCAAAGCAAGTACAACTCCAGCTTGGCGTTTTCACACAAACCTCTGCGTGTCATTTCCACCCGCTGTAAGAGCTCGCTGGAGCAGAGCAAATACCCGCAGCGCCTCAGCGCGCATCCGCCCCGGCTCGCCAGCCAGCATCGATTGGATGACCAACCCCTGGATAGAGCCCACGAATAGGGTCGCGGCGGCGGCCGTATCAAGCTGAGGGGGAAACTCCCCTTGGGCTTTCCCTTCTTCTATCAATGCGCATAGACGGCTTTCATAGCGGTGGATAAACTTCCGCACCATTTTTTTGGCCGCGGTGTCATCGGCGCGCTGCAACTCTCCAAACATCATGCGCGGCACGCCGGGATGAGAAGCAACGAAGTCGATATGGGCCATGAACATGGCTTCGAGCGCCTCGAGCGCCGTGGTAGATTGCTGCGCTGCAAGCTCAATCCGAGCCGCCAAGCGCTTCGCCACCCAATCCATAACACTTTCCCAAATGGCGGCTTTCCCACTGAAATGACGAAACAGGGCACCCTGCGTCAGCCTCATATGTTTGGCGATGGCAGCAGTAGTAATTTCGCTGGGGTTCTGTTTAGCCGCTAGATCAATAACCGCCATAACGGTGGCAGCGCGTCTCTCTTCAGCGGGCAGGTGTTTGGGCATTGTGGACATGATGTCTTCTCCAAAGTGAGTAATCGATTACTTACTATAGGCGGGAATTTTATTTCGTCAAGCGCAAAGGTGGGTAAATCCGTCATTCCCGCGTAAACGGGAATCCAGATGTCATTGCGGACTTGACCCGCAACCTGGTTCGAACACCGGAGTCGCGCTTTTTGAGGGGATCCTGAATCGAGTTCTGGATGACGGGAGTGAAGCACCCCCCCTTTCCGCTGCTCTCCCTTCCCCCCTATTTTATAGGGGGATTCAGGGGGGTTGGTTGTGGATTGTCGCACCAGAAACAAAAGCAGCCCTATAGATGACACCGAGAGGGTGACATCCATAGGGCTGCAAATACCTTGGCAGCATTCATGCTGCGTTCAAAACTTACTTAGCGTCGCGCCAGTAATTGTTCGCAATGGCGATGGTTTTAAATTCTATGGCCACCAACTCCACCGCATACATCAATAATTGCGGATCATCTTCATATTTTTTTCTTACTGCTTGTTTAATATCAGGATCCTGCTGGATGGCTCCGATGGTTTTTCTGATCATTTTAATCGCCAACATGCGCCCTTCGAGTGGCGTTTTGGTGATAAGACTCGGCATGTAATCTTCAGTAACCTTTTGTTCTGCCGCGTACACCGTTTGATTGAACCCGATAGATAAACAAGTTAGCAATAGCAGCGTACTAAATACTTTTTTCATAGCATCCCTCCTCTTGGTTGTAGTGATCCGAAGCAATAACTCCGACTTTCACTGCCCAGTATCTCGCCATCTTATGGCAGCTACAGTTTTTCCCGCACGTACTCGCCAATCAATATCGCGGTTGGGTACGACACCTCTTCTTCTGTCTGCGCGTGTAGCTTGAGAGCTTCGGCAAATTTAACATACTCTGGCTTGCCCATTTTTTTCGCCACTGCGGATAATTCATCCAGCGCGACGACGATAGCCTTGTGTTCCTCAAGCATCTCGGGAAGATCCGTCTTGAGTTTATCCGTTAATTTAAGCACCTCTTTCATTTCGTGGGTTACACCCCCTTGAGCCAGTGCAGTCAGAAGTCCGAGGGGAGGCAAGGCATATTCTTCTTCTTTTACAAAGTGCGGATGCAGTAGCGCGGCAACCGCTTTGGCAGCCACTCCAATCTCGCCCGCTTCCTGCGTAGCTTTGCGCAGATTATCGTGCAATTCTTCATGTTCAACCTTGAGGGGGTGGGGAATTTCGAATTTCATCGCAGACTCCTTCTTAAAATGGGTCAGAGTTTTTTCACTAGCTGGCGCGCGGCTGTTTGTACCGGGTCCCAAACGGGGGAAAAGGGCGGGGCGTAGCTAAGATCAAGGCTGATAATATCCTCCACTGTCATCCCAGCGGTGAGCGCCGTGGCAATAATATCGATCCGTTTGGCGGCACCTTCCATCCCTACGATCTGGGCACCAAGCAGCCGCCCTGTAGATCTTTCTCCGAGCATCTTGACCGTGATGGCGCCCGAGCCTGGGTAATATCCGGCACGCGTTTTTGTTTTGATGGTCGCCGTAGCGTAGTCGGTGCCGAGTTGTTGCAACTCTTTTTCCTGGAGCCCGGTACGCGCCACTTCGACCGCACATATCTTACTCACAGCGGTTCCGACAACGCCTGGAAACCACGCCTCACCCCCAGCGATATTGGTGCCAGCCACCAAGCCATGCTTGTTGGCAATAGTACCAAGGGCGATATGCACCTGCTGGCCGGTCACTCGGTGCAGCGAGGTAGCACAATCCCCCGCGGCCCAAACATTCGCAGTGTTGGTTTGCATCCGCCCATCGACACTGATTGCCCCTCTGGGGCCTAACTCGATTCCTGCATTTTTGGCGAGATCGGAATTTGGCCGCACCCCAAGACCTAAGATAACCATATCCGCAGGCAGGGTGCGCAAAGGAGTGATAACCCCCGTGACTCGACCATTTTCAACCTCAAATGCTTCAAACCCTTCGGAGAGGAACAGATTAACTCCGATACTTCTGAGTGCCTGAGAAACCAACGCACCCATATCAGGGTCGAGGGTATCCATCACCTCGGGACTTTTTTGCACCAGAGACACGTTGAGCTTCAAGCGCGTCAACGCCTCAGCCATTTCGAGGCCAATGTATCCACCGCCAATCACGACCACATTTTTGGGGGATTCTTTGGCCAAAAATTCGTGAATATGGATCCCACTTGCCAGACCAGACAGGCCAAAAATTCCGCTGGCATCCAGCCCTGGCGCCGGCGGACAGAAGGGACGAGCGCCAGTGGCAATCAGCAACTGATCGTAGGGTTCATCCGCGATCTGGTTTGATCCACGCAGCTGAACCTTGACGCGCTGGGCTGCGAGATCTATTTCGACAACTTTATGCCCAGTGCGCACGTCTATATTATATTTTTCCCGAAATTTTTGTGGAGAGCGCACCACTAGACTATCTACCTGCTCAATTAATCCGCCTATAAGGTAGGGAATGCCGCAGCTCGAATAGGAGGTGTAGGCTGTTTTTTCCAGCACCAGGATGTCGCGCTCAGGTTGTTCGCGCCGAATTTTTGACGCAGCGCTCATTCCGGCGGCATTGCCACCTAGGATAACAACTCGGCCTTTATCTTTACTGATGTTTGACATTTAAGACTCCTTTAAAGCAATAAGGCTCGGGGCAATAAGGCAATTCTAGCTTGCCCAGCACATTAACTCTGGCGCTGGCGATGGTGCACCCCAAGTGTAACCGATGGTCCAATGATAGCGCAGATATTGCGCAGCGCAAAACCAACGCCCCACTAGCTACATGCATAAAGATTCCAAAAGATTCAATCTGAGTCAAGCGCAGACCGACACCGGCCTCTCTGCCTTCGACATGTCTTAGCCGACAAGGTGATCTCGATTCAGGTTCACTTCATCGCCCCATTTCCCTTTGATTTCTCTGCCGTATAGACCACCAGCCCATGCGCCTGGATCTGCCCGCTGGGGGTAAGATGCGCCGCTTCGACCCTGGCGTTTCCCATAAGATGAAAAACTAATTCACCACGAGCCAGGAGATAATCCGTAACAATCCGCCGATGGCAGCGCCACCAAACCGCTTCAGCACACATTACGACGCAGCGCTTTTCTCGCCCCAAGGCTATCAATTGCTCCAGACCGACGCGGAACTCCTGCGTGAGGGCATAGTCAGCGTAGTTATGAAAACCCTGATTTTCCCAGAAGCCGTTTACGTTCGCCGAAATCTCCTTACTCTTGCCGCGCAAGCCGCCCAATCTCGCGCAATGGGCATAGGCGATTTCATGCGGCGCTAGGTGTTTCGGCAGCGTCTCTTGATTGTACTGTGGGTTGGTGCGAGATTGCGGAATTGAGCGGATGTCGACCACGAGCGTCACTTTGACTGGGCGTAGCAGTTCAACAAACTCCTCGATTGTGCGGGTAGAATGACCGATGGTATAAAATGGAAACGCCATATTTCACCTAAGTGGATGGAGACTTTGTCAAGGCGCTACCCATGTGGGCCGCAATATGTTCAGTTTTGTCGCTTTTGATCTCATATTGCGGTGCAGCCACAGAAGCATGGTGGGTGTAGCCCTTAAATTCAAAGTCACGCTTATGGATTTTTTGAATTATACCGCCGACGCGTCCCGCCTCCGAGTTCCAAGTGACGTGATCGCCAACCTTAAATTTATCTGCCATGTTTTTAGTCATAGTTCCCCCCTTGAACAGATATAGACACCCGCGACCAAAGCTTAACCTGGCGAAGAAGGCGTGAAACAACCGTCCCACAACCCACTGAAGAAGTTACGCGCATTCACCCCGATGGAGCGATTATTATACCCCCCCTCCTGCATCACCAATGTGGGCAGATGTATTTGTCCAAGGATACGTCCTAGCGCGGCAAAATCTTTAGCCGTAAAGTTCCAGGTTCCGGTCGGATCACCCTTGGCGGTATCCAACCCCAAACAAACAAGCAGATATACCGGCTTATGGCGCTTAATTCGCCTGATTCCTTTATGCAGCGCCTTGGAGTATTCCTCAAATTTGAGCTGTTCGGGCAATGGCAGATTAAGATTATATCCCTTTCCCTCGCCTTCCCCAACCTCGTCCTCGAAGCCACAAAAGTAAGGATAAGCAAAACGGGGATGCCCATGGAGTGAAACCGTTAACACATCGCTGCGCTGATAAAAAATCGTCTGTTGACCGTTGCCGTGATGATAATCAATATCGAGCAGGGCCACGCGCCCGAACTTGCTCAGATATTGGGCGGCCACCGCAGCGCTGTTGAAATAACAGAACCCACCGAAAGCCTTATACTCCGCATGATGGCCTGGTGGACGCACCAGCGCATAAGCTAGCCGTTGCCCTTCGAGCAATTCATCTGCACAGGAAAGGGCACAGTCCACCGCGCGCCTGGCCGCCTTCCACGCATTCTGATTGAGTGGGGTAAAGGTGTCGATGCAGTAATACCCGGCGCGTACCGCCATCTCTTTGGGAGGACGAGCCGCGTTACGCAAGGGAAAAACATACGGGTATACCGACTTCCCCGGTTCGAGGGTCTGGCACATACGCTTAAAATAGTTGATGTATTCTACGCTGTGCACAGCGCGCAGATGCTTCTCCGCGTAATTCTTAACCTCAATTTTTTCGAAAATATCGAGTTTGTCCAACTCCTTGAGAATGGAGCGAATCCGCACCGGCGCCTCGACATAACCCCGTTCCTTGATGTGGTGGATATCGTGGCGATCATTGATTGCCAGCGCAATGCGCTTAAACTTACCGGTCGCAGGTCGAAGTTTTTCAGTCTGCTGCACCTTCACATATTGCGGCGGCCGCAGGCGGATTGGGTCATCGCTAAACGAGGCGACCACCCGCTCGATATACTCTTTCGGGCATAGATGCCCGTAGCGCCGTTCCAGAATGGCGCGCACAATCTTTTGCGCTGCATCCGCACTCAGCTCCAGGGACTGCCCGAGTGAATCGAACACCAAGTATGGTGGATTGTCGCAATCATCCAGATTGACGGGTGTTTCGTAGGCGGTACCAATAATGGGATACGCCTGATAGGCTTCGTAAAACTTAAGACGTGCGCGGTTCTGCTTGAGGATCAACGGATCTTCACACAGCCGTGGGTCATCAGGCAGACACTCGAAAAATATCCCGTACACTCCCAGTGCCAGCGCTTCCTCACGCACATGCTCATACAGCGCTCCACCGATTCCGCCGCCAGTGACATTCTTCGCGGCGGAAATATAGTCGAGATAACAGAATTGCAGTTGAGCATCATGCGAGAGCAGGGCAAACCCTTTGATCATGCCATGCGGGTCTTCGGCCACATACACGATGGAGCGAAATTTATGTTTAAGAGGATTGAGCAGCAGGTCGGGGATCTTGGCGACGTCATATTTTGCCAGCTGCGGAAATTGATCGCGCAGAATCTGCTGCACCTGGGCAACAGCCTGACGATTGATGGGGAAAACATCATCAAACACACGACGGATACTAAACATATTTTTACCTCAAAATTATACGGCAATGAATTAAACACTAGCATGAAAAAGCCTTGCGTAAAGCAGTTATCCACAAATTCGCACAGATAAATTTTACTCCTGCGAAATGCCTGTTATTTTTATATTGACAAGGAAATTCAGGGCGCGTATAGGCTCAAAACAACGGTATTTCGGTGCGGGAAAAGCGTAACGACCACAGCTTAAAAAGTAACCCCTTTTTACAGCCATAGCCGCCAGGCTCCCACACCGAATGAATGCCAAACTCCCACAGGGGGAGTCACTTCGCACCACGGCTTTTAAGGGGTTATCACATGCAGATTGCACTTGTATTCAATTTACGCGAGGAGTCCGTCGCAAGCGACGAGCCTCCGTCGGAACCTCCTGGCCATCCCAGCGCTGATATCTACGCTGAATGGGATGACATCCACACCATCAATGCGGTCGCAGCAGCACTGGCGACCCGCCATGAAGTGTCGCTGGTCAACGCTGACCTTAACGCCTTCGAAAAACTGCGCACCTTAAAACCAGACCTGGTTTTCAATATTGCCGAAGGACTGCACGGCGCCAGCCGCGAAGCCCAAATGCCGGCAATCTTTGAGATGCAGCAGCTCCCCTATACCGGCAGCGATCCTGTCACCCTTGGCCTGTGTCTCGACAAACGCCGTACCAAGGAAATTCTGGCCCAGCATCAGGTGCCGTCGCCCCATTTCTGGGTGGTCAACTCTGCGCTTGAACTGCCGAAACGCCTGCGCTATCCACTAATGGTCAAGCCGCCGCTGGAGGGTTCAAGCAAGGGGATCACCGACAAGGCACTGGTACGCAATCGCAAAGAGCTGGTGCAGCAGGTTGAGTGGGTGATTTCGACCTACCAACAGAGTGCGCTAGTGGAGGAATATCTCCCCGGGCGGGAATTCACCGTAGCCCTGCTTGGTAACGGCGCAAATCTGCACGTGCTACCGCTCGTCGAGATAAATTTCGACAGTTTGCCGCCGGGGGGCAACCCGATTTATTCCTTTGAAGCCAAATGGATCTGGGATACCGAAGAGGAGCCACTGCAGATCTTCAGCTGCCCGGCTACGCTCGAACCCTTGTTGCAGCGCCAGATCGAAGAGGTGTGCCGCAAGGCGTTCAAAGCGCTCGGTTGCCGCGACTGGTGCCGCATCGACGTGCGCCTTGATCCGACCGGACATCCCCAGATCATCGAACTGAATCCCCTCCCCGGCATCCTGCCGCGGCCGGAACAGAACAGCTGTTTCCCAAAGGCCGCCCGCGCTGCCGGACTCGATTATACGCAACTGATCCTCAGCGTGGTGGACGCCGCCTGCGCCCGCCTGCAGCTCAATCAGGGGGACGTCAATGAATATCGCCGTCTGCTTTAACTTAGCCCCTGCCGTACCGCTGCGCGGTGAGCAGCAGGATCGCATCTCTGAGGCTGGTGCTGAAGTCGAAGCGGAAGCGGTCGCTGCGGCCCTTACACTCCTCGGGCATACACCCACGCTGGTGCCTCTCGGTGCCAAAATCACCCCTTTTGTGTGTGTGTTGCAGAAGCTGCAGCCGCAGCTGGTTTTCAACCTCTGTGAAGGCTTCTGGGGCCAGAGTAGCCGCGAGCTGCATATCGCAGCACTACTTGACCTGCTCGGCCTGGCGCACACCGGTTCACCCGCCCTGACCCTTGGCCTGACCCAAAATAAAGCGCTGACCAAAGACCTGCTGGTACGCCACAATCTACCCACACCAGACTACCTGCTGATTCAACCGGGCGAGTCGCTACCGGAGAAGCTGCCAGAAAAGATGGCATCGAGCTGGCCGCTGATCGTTAAACCCTATCTCGAAGACGCCTCTATCGGGATCGGCGCAGAGAGTGTCGTCAGTGATATGGGCGCCTTGCGCAGCCGCGTTGCATACATCCACACCCGTTACCACCAAGGTGCACTGGTGGAAGAGTTTATCGCCGGGCGCGAGTTTAACGCAGCAGTAATCGGGGATGGCTCTCTCGAAGCGCTACCAATCTCGGAGATCTGTTTCCAAACAGGTTTAGAGCGTCAGATTGTCAGCTACGCGGGCAAATGGCTGGAGGATTCCGCCGAATATGTTGCGACCGAACCGGTCTGTCCAGCGCCATTGGTGCTAGAGGAGGAAGAAACCCTCCAGGCGGCAGCACTCCAAGCCTGCCGCTTGCTCGGCTGTCGCGATTACGCTCGCGTCGATATCCGCATGCGCGACGGAATTCCTTACATTCTCGAAGTCAACGCCAACCCCGACATCTCCCCATCCGCAGGTTTTGCCCGTGCGGCCTGTGCGGCAGGGCTGGACTATCCGGCTCTGATTGATCGAATTTTGAAGTTATGTCTTACCCGAATGGAGAACACCAATGCGTAAACTGCTTGCTTCCGATCTGCTTATGTTGCGTCAGATCCTGGTCGCCACTCAGGCCTTTACCGAGGTAGAGGTCACCTGCGCCATGGAACTGCTGGAAACAGTCCTCAACGACCCAGAGCAGCAAGATTATCAAGTAATCGTCGCTGACTACAAAAGAGCAGTGGCCGGATTCGCCCTATTCGGCCCGGTGCCAATGACACTTAAAAACTACGATCTTTACTGGATCGCCACTGACCCCGATCTGCACGGAGAAGGGATTGGCCGCCAACTGATGCAGGAAGTGGAAAAACGTCTGCGGATCGCAGGCGCAAGAATGCTCTGTCTGGAGACCTCTTCACAGGGTAGCTACACCCGTACGCGTAAATTTTACCAGCAGGCCGGCTACTTAGAGGAATCATGCATCCGTGATTTCTACCGCCCCGGAGACGACCGCATCACTTATGTCAAACGTTTTCAGCATTGAAAACACCACCTAAGGAGCTCGCCATGGAAACCTGGCAAAAACAGCTACAGGCAAGCATCACTAGCCCCGGCATCTTGACCCGCCGTTTCGGCGTTGATCCCCGTCCTCTAGAAGAGGTTGTGGCCAAATATCCCATGCGGGTTCCCGCCTACTATCTTAGCCTGATCAAGGAAGTGGGCGACCCAATCTGGAAGCAGGCAGTTCCCGACCTCCTTGAAATTCAGGATAGCGTGTGTCTCTATGATCCTCTCGAGGAGGAGAATCAGAGCCCGGTGCCGAACTTAGTACACCGCTACCCAGATCGCGTCCTGTTTCTGGTATCTTCGGAGTGCGCCATGTATTGCCGCTTCTGCACCCGGAAGCGCAAGGTTGGTGGCGAAAACATGCGCGTGACCAGTGAGACCATCAGCGCCGGAATCGACTACATCAGCCAGAATCCGCAGATCCGCGACGTCATTGTCTCGGGTGGAGATCCATTGTTGCTCTCAGACGAAAAGCTTGATTCGATTTTGACCCGCTTGCGCGCCATCCCCCACGTGCAGATCATCCGTATCGGCACACGGGTGCCGGTGGTATTGCCGATGCGCATCACCTTGAACCTGGTGCGGATGCTGCGTAAGCATCATCCGCTGTTTATCAACACCCACTTCAACCATCCGGACGAGATCACCGAGCAGTCTTCTAAGGCCTGCGCTCGCCTCGCTGATGCGGGAATACCTCTGGGGAACCAGACGGTGCTGATGCGCGGTATAAATGACGACCCACTAGTGATGAAGTCGTTGATGCAGAAATTGCTGGCGATTCGGGTGCGCCCTTACTACATCTATCAGGCGGATCTGGTACAGGGGACCGATCACTTCCGCACCAGCGTTGAAGAAGGACTCGAAGTGATCCGCGCCCTGCGGGGTCACACTTCAGGGATGGCGGTGCCAGCATTTGTCATCGATGCCCCTGGTGGTGGGGGTAAGATCCCGCTGCTCCCCGAATACCTGCAGTCACTTGGTGCGGAAGTGATTCTGAAAAACTACTTGGGTGAGACCTACTCCTACGTGAATGCAGCTTCAAAAGCGGAGAAGGAACTGATCCGCAAGGTGGTCAACGACAACGGCTGACTCGCAGCGATGTCGTACGAACACAAACGCCCCCGTTGTTCTATGAGCAGCGGGGGTGTTTGTGTTTCAATGCCACGTATGGTGGGCACTCAACTTCAGCAGCGCACGGTTGAAAGCATCTGCTGCAGAGTGGTATTACTAGGGTAATCATTTAACATTGATTCTTCAAACTTTTGCCATTTCCTGAGGATTTTTTTCTGGCAAAGAAATCATTGTAATTACACACAGGAATAAAATCAGAATTTCCGATGTTATCGATAACAACCAGACGCGGTTCCACCGCACCCACCAGTGGGTACACTATATTTTTGGGTTTGAGCGTCATGGTTATGATTCTATGCGCAAGCAGATATTCTTTCAGTGACACTAAGGCCTGCTTCAGTTCAGCGCCGTGGGCCTCAGTTTTTTCATTAGAAGCCAGATAATACTCAAGCGTTTTTGCCACCGCACCGTCGTGGTCAACGATCAAATCAAAAACAGAACCAGTCCCCAGATTCGTCTCTACATCGCCATGGTATTCGGGAATCATCTCCCAGCTGATATTTCTTTTCTCCAGGTGGCGGTAATACTTTTTCTCGCGTCTAGTTTCATCGTCATTCCCTGCAACAACCACCTTGACGCAAAGGGCATTATTCTGTAGCATTCCCGATGAAGCCCTTTTCCCACAAAATCAGACTTATCAAGTTTAAGCATGTTTCAATCTCCGCATAGGATCACAATTCTGGCCGAAGTTTTCAGCAAGATATTCGACAAGGCCGCACCTAACCAAATTGGTGTGATCATGATTGAGTTTTATCGGTCCAACTCGCACCAGCGCACAGCTGAAGCCTCACGCCGATAGGATAACAACGTGTCTTCACGCCTCTTTGAGCGTAACTGATAATTATACCAAAGAATCAAAACGGTGGCCACGCGTAAAACCCTAGTGTGATTTCAGCTACTTACAGCTTGCCAATGTTATGCGCAAAACCGCATCGAAGCAAACCGCACCGAATAGTGTTAGAGCCGCAATGCCAAGCAACCAAGCTGAACTCAGGCGGGGCGCTGTTGATATTTTAATATTTACTGGTACTATACAGCGCCAAGCTAAAGCCCCAGGTTGTGCCGAAATATGGCATAATGGCGGGGCGCTCTGCCACTTTCAAGCGATGTTTTCACCGGATTGAATATTAAAGCCTTGGCTCGGTATATTTTTTTAGTTCGAAACCATCTCTCAGGAGCACTTTTTAACCTTCGGAATAAATTCAGGGGTTTACAAGAACTCGAATTATTAATTTTAAAGAGATCAAATTGGTACGGATGTGCTGGTAAATTTCAAAAAATAAAAACGTTCTTGTTTGACGGACAGATTGAGTAAATTATGGATGTTGTCTATGTTATTGGGCCCGCACTCCTAATCGCGATTGTCCTGGCTTCGGTCTGGCTGGATCGCTGGAGTATCCCCGTCATATTGGTTGCCCTCGCTGCGGGAATCCTCTTTGGCAGTGATGTTCTGAATCTCTGGCATTTCGATGATATTACCCTGACCAATCAGGTCGCTAATCTTGCCCTGGTGTTCATTCTGTTTCACGGTGGTTTCGCCACCAGACGCATCGATTTTGAAGCGGTGGCCCTGCGCGCGGGGGGCCTAGCCACCTGGGGTGTAGTCCTGACCGCACTGGGAACTTTTACGGTTCTATATGGCGTCTTCGACTGGTCTTTTCCTAAGTCGCTCTTGCTCTCTGCGATAATTTCATCCACCGATGCAGCTGCAATAATGTCGATCCTGCGCCGCCAATCACTGCCGCCGAAGCTCTCCTCTACCATCGAGATCGAAAGCGCCGCCAACGACCCCATGGCGATCTTGCTCACCTTGGCCGTGATTGAGGTGGTCTCATCCGGTCACTCTGACTGGGCACCCACAGCCGCACTCTTTGTGTGGAAATTTGCCACCGCGCCGATAATCGGCTGGTGCCTGACTCGCGGGGCGCTGTGGTTGTTCAATCGCTTAAATCCACAAGACCGTGGCCTGTATTATGTATTTTCGCTGGGAATCATCCTGCTGATCTACGGACTGGCTGAAATGGTGCACGCCAGCGGGATGTTGGCGGTATTTGTTGCAGGCTACGTGATGGGCAACAGCCCTTTCGTCTACAAACAGGGGGTAGGCAATTTTTCATCTGCCCTTTCTACCGTAGCCAATATCAGCATGTTTGCCTTGCTCGGGCTTCAGGTATTCCCGCATCATTGGGCCGATCTCTGGCTAGAGGGAATTCTGCTGTTTTGTGCGCTGACTTTTGTCGCCCGCCCCTTTGCCGTATTGATCGGCACCATAGGTATGCGCATCGGGATGCGGGACAAAATCTTCATCGCCTGGGCTGGCCTACGCGGTTCGGTCCCCATCGTTCTGGCCACCTATCCAGCTGCTGCCGGGATTGGCATAGGGCAGGATATCTTCAACCTCGTCTTCTTTGCGGTCTTGCTGTCCATCGCGGTCCAAGGCTCCACGCTGGGCTTGCTGGCGCGCTGGCTCAACCTCACGGTGCCCGCACGGCCACGCCCCCTGTTCAACCTAGAACTTGTTACCATGGCCGAAAGCGACTTCGATTTGATCGTGGTGAATCTCCCCGGCCCTCAAGGCATTGTCGGCCCCACCATCGCTGAATTACAGCTCCCCGCTGGTTCTGTAATCATCCTCATAACGCGGGAAAACGAGTTGGTGATACCCAAAGGGTCAACGCACCTGCAGGGCTGGGATCAGGTGACGATACTGGTACATGCCAAAGACCAAGAGACCGTGCGTACGGTTCTGCTTGGTGCACTTGCCGAAAAAATACCTGCTTAGGCAGTCTGGTTAGATGGATGGAATCGGGCTGGCACGCCTGAGATTGAGATGAGGCAATGGCACCTTAAGCAGCAACTGATAACCCGAGTCAACCTTAAGAGAGTAAAATGGAAAAAACCCAAAATTATTTAAAAGACTACATCCTTAAGTGGCTGAACGCGAACATCCCGGAGTATGCCGACTGGATATTTGTCGCTATCGCGTTGCTGTGGATTGCCGCCTTTTCACTCGCGGTCCACTTTATCCTCCACCGCCTGTTACTCAAGTGGGCAAGGAGCCGGGCGACGGCCTCACGCTGGATATGGCAGAGGGCATTATTTGAGCGTAACCTCTTTAAACGCCTTGCGCTTACGTTACAGGGGATCATCATTCAAAGTCAGGCAAAACTCTTGCTTGATAGTGGATCAACCCTAGTGAAGACGATTGAAATCGCAACGAGTGTTTGGATCCTGATTTTTGGCACGTTGTCGATATTCTCCATGCTTGATATGCTCCAGGATATCTTACGCCGCTCGCCCACCATGCGGCACTTCCCCCTGCGGGGCATAGTACAAAGCATTAAACTTATAATCGCATTTCTAATCGGCCTGCTGATTATTTCCATCCTCATGGGCAAATCACCACTGTTACTCCTCAGTGGTCTGGGTGCTATTTCAGCGGTAATGATGCTGGTGTTTAAAGATCCAATTCTTGGCTTGGTAGCTGGGATTCAGCTGTCGGCAAATAATATGCTTGCCGTAGATGACTGGCTGGAGATGCCAAAGTTTGGCGCCGATGGCGACGTCATCGACATCAGCCTGACTACAGTCAAGGTGCGCAATTGGGACAAAACCATCACCACCATCCCAACCTACGCTCTCATCTCCGATTCATTCAAAAACTGGCGCGGCATGTCCGAGTCTGGGGGGCGCCGCATAAAACGCAGCCTATATCTGGAAATCAGCAGTGTACGCTTTCTGACCGATGATGAGATCTTGCAACTGCGGAAGATCAACATTCTCGCCCCCTACTTGGAGGAGAAATGCAAGGAGTTGAACCTCTACAATAGCGAACGTGACCAAAACATCTCCGTGCCGATAAACAACCGCCGCTTAACTAACATCGGCACGTTACGCGCTTACATGATCGCTTATCTAAAAAACCACCCCGGCATTCACCAATATATGACTTTAATGGTGCGGCAGTTGGAATCTAGTCCAGATGGGATACCCATGGAAATTTATGCCTTTACCAACACAACTGCCTGGGGAGAATATGAGGGGATACAAGCCGACATTTTTGACCATTTTTTAGCGATTCTGTCGGAATTTGACATTAGAGCCCACGAAACACCAACCGGGCACGATCTACGTAGTTTGGGAATAAAATCGGCGTGAATCCGCAGAAAAAGTTGAAGTATCTCCCCCATCAGCGCAGGTGCATAATATGAAACAATTCAAGAACATTCTGTATGTCAGCGACGCAACCGATGATCAGGACTGGGCCGTCGCGCGCGCAGTATCAGTGGCAGAAAGCAACCAAGCGGGTCTGACCATTGCAACTGCAGCGGATGCACACTACGCGCAACTACAAGCGCTGGCAGAAACGCATAAGGAGCGCCTGAACATCCGGTTTGCAATGCTGCAGAGTAACACCCACATCGAGGTGGTACGCGCCGTAATGAGTAACGCCAACGACCTGGTGCTTAAGCCTGCAGAGAACCCGAGCTGGCTAAAAAGAATCTTCGGCAACTTTGATATGAACCTCTTGCGCCAATGCCCCTGCCCAGTCTGGCTCATGAAACCACACGAAACGCCAAGCTATAACAACATCTTGGCAGCTGTCGATTTTGACCCGCTCAACCCTTTAGGCCAAGATCACGAGCTCAACCGTGAAATCCTTGACCTGGCCAGCCGTCTGGCTCTTTCCAACGTGGCCTCACTCCATATCGCCCATGCGTGGGAAGCCATCGGCGAAAAAACCCTCATGTCGCGCGACATTACCTCGCTCGATGGGGTAGCGGACTACGTTGAGAAAACGCATATCCCGCACAGAAACGGTTTATATCTACTGGGGGAAGAATTACGGGAAACGCTGGGTGCCGACACCTATAAGCGCCTCTCACCCAGCTTTCATCTGCCCAAAGGGCCGGGAAAAAAGATGATTCCACAGTTAACGGAAAAGTTGCAGGTGGATCTTGTGGTGATGGGTACGATCGCGCGCACGGGGATATCCGGCCTTATTATAGGCAATACCGCTGAGGCTATCCTCGACCAACTGGCCTGTTCAGTCCTTGCGGTAAAACCCCCAGATTTTAAAACAGAGGTAAAGCTTGATGAATAAAGTAAACAAATAAGGCTCGTCAGCAGAATATGTAATTACCACAATACCGTCATTGCGGGCTTGACCCGCAATGACGGTTCTAGCACCGGAGCCTCCCTTTTGAGAGGATCCTAAATCGAGTTCAGGATGACGTGGCCTGTCGCCTACTCGTGGCGTAAGGCTTCGATGGGATCGAGGCGCGCGGCGCGCCGGGCGGGGAAGTAGCCGAAGATTACACCGATAGCCGCAGAGAACACGAAAGAGAGCAGGTTGATGGCTGGATCGAAGATATACGGTACCGACATCAGTCCCGCTAAAAAGATGGATGCGCCAGCAGCCAGTACAATACCGATTAGCCCACCCAGGCTCGACAGTGCCACCGCCTCAATAAGAAACTGCAGCAACACCTCACGTTCGAGCGCGCCGATCGCTAGGCGGATACCGATCTCGCGGGTCCGCTCTGTGACCGAGACCAGCATGATGTTCATAATACCGATGCCTCCCACTAGCAGACTCACCGCCGCCACCGCACCTAGAAGCAAGGTGAGAATGCGGGTAGTGCCGGTAAGGGCGTCGGCAATCTGCCGGGTATCCAGCACGCGGAAATCGTCCTCTTCTAAATCTGAGAGGTGGCGGCGCTCACGCAACAGCAATTCGATCTGCTGCTTAACGGCATCAATCGAAGCGCTTGCAGCGACCGACACCATAATCATATTTATATCCAGATTACCCGCAAGACGGCGCTGCACCGTGCGCAGCGGCATGATCACGGTATCATCCTGATCAGAGCCCATCGCCGATTGGCCCTTCGCCTTCAGCAGACCAATCACCTCGCAAGAGAACTGTTTAATGCGGATCTCTGCACCCACGGGATTCTGCTGCCCGAAAAGTTTATCACGGACACTATCACCGATCACACACACGGCCTTGCCGGAGCGTTCCTCAGCTTCGCTGAATTCTCGCCCGTTGGCGATCTCCCAGTTCCCCGCCATAAAATACTCGTTGGTGGTACCGGTGATCGAGGTAGACCAATTATTCGCTTGATATACCGCAGTGGCCGCACTGCCCACCACCGGAGCCACGGCCGCTACCCCGCTGATCTGGGCACGAACTGCCTCAACATCCGCGAGCTTGAAGCGGGGTGCTGCCGCCCCACCGGGCCCGAAGCGCTGCCCCGGCCGCGCCATCAGCAGATTGCTGCCCATACTCGAGATCTGGTCGGAAACCGATTTGGTCGCACCGTTCCCCAGCGTCACCATCGTAATCACCGCAGCCACCCCGATCACCACCCCAAGGATGGTGAGGAATGAACGCATCAGGTTGCGGCGAATGGCTCGTAACGCCAGCATCAGAGTACTCCACAGCATCAGGCGCGCTCCTGTTGTTGCCACGCATCGTTGTCCACCTGACCATCGGCAAAATGTATGATACGGCGGGCGTAGGCGGCCATCTCAGGCTCGTGGGTGACCATCAGCACGGTGATGCCATTGTCGCGGTTGAGGTGGCTAATTAATTCCATAACTTCCAGACTAGTGTGGCTATCAAGATTGCCGGTGGGCTCGTCGGCAAGAAGCACGATGGGGTTGGTGACGATGGCGCGCGCAATAGCCACGCGCTGCTGTTGGCCGCCAGAGAGTTCGCCAGGAGTATGGTCTTCCCAGCCCTCCAGCCCAACCTGTTTCAGTGCCGCACGCGCCGCGGCATGGCGAACAGCGGTCGGAGTCCCGCGATAGATCAACGGCAGTTCGACATTTTCTAGCGCGGTGGTGCGCGCCAGCAGATTAAAGCCCTGAAACACGAAGCCAATGAAATTTCGCCGGAGCAACGCGCGCTGATCCCTCGATAATTTTTCGACGTGAACACCCTGAAAGGTGTAATGACCGCTGGTCGGGATATCCAGACACCCGAGGATATTCATGGCGGTAGATTTACCTGAACCGCTCGGACCCATCACCGCGACAAACTCACCCCGCGCAACCTCTAGGTCGATGCCACGCAGCGCCTTAAACGCGGCCTGCCCCGCACCGTAGGTCTTGGTGATATCGGCCAGACGGATCAGTGGCGCATTCCCGCTCATCACTTGTTGCTCGCGATCTCGGTGATGACTTCCATACCGGCCTCCAACTCACCCTCGACAATTTCGGTGACTCGACCATTGGTGGCACCAATCTTTATCTTCAATGGTACTGCCTGCCCATCGCGCAACACCCATATACGCCGACTGCCATCTGCGGCGGTTGGCTCAGGTATAGTTCTGCTCGAAGGGCGCATCATCATCGAGCCAAAGAGCCCTCGATTGGTTTTCTTAGTCGGTGCTGCCTCTGGCGGACTGAAGCGCAACGCGGCGTTAGGCACCAATAACGCGTTCTCGTGGGTAAGCGTGGTGATTTCGGCGGTGCCAGTCATACCGGGGCGCAGACTGAGATCGGAGTTATCCACCTGCAGCACTCCAGGATAGGAGATGACGCCGTCGGTGTTGATAGCATTGTAGCCCACCCGCGTAATCTGCGCCTCGAAGCGCCGTCCCGGCCAAGCGTCAACGGTAAAGTTAGCTGGTAGCCCCGCCTTGACCTGACCAACATCGGCCTCGTCTACGTCTACCTTCAGTTCCATTTTGGAGAGATCCTCGGCTAGAGTAAACAAGGTCACGGCTTGCAGCGAGGCGGCAACGGTCTGACCTGGATCAACCGCGCGTTCCAACACCACTCCATTGATGGGGGAGCGGATATGTGCCTTCGTTAGGTCGGTCTCGTCACTGCGCAGCGCAGCTTCGGCCTGAGCTACGCTCGCCTGCGCGCTCGTCACATTGGCCTCGGCACGCGCAAGTTCAGCCTCAGCGGCGTCCATTTCGGTCTTCGATGGCACTTTCCCGCCCGACAAATGCGCCACCTCACGATAACGCTCGATACGTGCACGCGCCTCTTTTACCGTCGCCTGCGCCTGCGCTACACTTGCCTGCGCAACGCCAACGGTCGCCTGCGATCTGGCTACAGCATCCTTAAATTTAGCCAGCTCGAGTACGGCCAGCACCTGCCCCTTGGTCACGCGGTCGTCGTCATCTACAAACACCGTCTCAACCGTGCCGGACATCTCACTACCAACGTTAACTTGGTTGGTAGGCTCAAGCTGACCCGTTGCCGAGACCTTAACCACCAGATTATCGGTGGTCACCTTGGTGGCGAGGTACTGTACTCTGCCAGCGTCTTTGTCGCTGCCAAACAGAAAATAGGTCCCCACCAGCACAATCACCACCAGGATCAGCGGTAGACGCCAGCGGCGCAGAAAGCCACCGCCACCACCCTGCGTGGCGAGGATTGCTTCAAGATCTCCCATCCCGGCCTGGGTGCTAGCTTGCTTACCTGCTTGTGCACTAGTTTCGGTATTGGTGTGGATGTTTTTACTCATACTGACAACTCTCATTCACTACGGTGTTACCCAGAAGGATATGCGTAAGCGCGCAGGCTGCAGCTGCTTCACATCCAAGATGACGTTTCGCTGGCGTGGAAATACTGAGCATTACGTACGCTGTATAAACTGGGTGGTTCATGCAACACTCCTGCGATTTGTCCCGCAACTTAGCTGCTGGTTTAGACTTCTTCAGTAGGTGACCAGCCCCCGCCAAGAGCCTTGTAGAGCTTGATTTGGGCAGTGGCAAGATCACCAGTACTGCTAGCAAGCTGATCTTCGAGGTTGAGCAGGGTGCGTTGACTGTCGAGTACCGCAAGAAAATCTATCAGCCCACTGGCGTAGCGATGTTCTGCGATGGTGAGGGTTACGCGCGCCGCACTGGTCGCCAGCGCGAGCTGGGCTCGACGTTGATCGGCGTTAACCACGCCATCAAGTGCGTTTTCGACATCTTCAAGCGCCGTAAGCACCGTCGACTCGTAAGCCAAGCGGGCTTGTTCGAGCAGCGCGTTCTGCACCTCAATGTTAGCGATTATACTACCAGAATGGAAGATCGGCGCGGTGACGCCCCCAAGGAGTGAACGTGTATCTGCGCCGCCGTCGCCGAGACGAGAGAAGGTAAGCGCCTCCAAGCCGATCGAACCGGACAATCTGAAGCTCGGGTAGCGCGCCGCTTCGGCTTCACCTAGGCGCGCAGTTTGGGCCGCAAGACGGCGTTCGGCGGTGCGCACGTCTGGGCGCATGTGTAACACAGCAGCTGGAATGCCGACGGCGGTCTCCCGCGCGGCAAGCGGTACGGTGGGTGGAACGGTGCGAGTAGCGATCAAGCGCGCCTGCAATTCGCCGGGAGAACGTCCCAACAATACCGCGAGACGATTTTGTGCTCCGGTTATGGCGGCGCGCAACGCCGGCAATGCCGCGCGGGCGCTCTCCAGTTCAGTGCGCGCTTGGGCGACATCGAGTTCGGAGACTAGCCCCGCCTGCGCGCGCCACTGGGTGAGTTCGTAGCTCTCGCTGCGTGCGGCAATGCTCGCCTCGGTCAGGACTAGACGCTGTTCAGTGGTGCGCAGATCTACATAGTTAAGCACCACTTCGGCAGCCAGCGACACGCGTGTATCGCGCAGACTCTCGGTGCTGGCATCAACATCAGCACTGGCTGCTTCCACCCCACGACGTACACCCCCAAAAATATCTGGTTCCCAGCTCGCGTCAAAGCCGGCGCTGAACAATTTGCGCGTAGACTCACTTCCGCTCGGCTTGCTGGAGGTACCGGTCAGCGACGCATCTAGCGCTGGTCCGAGTCGCGCTCCACTCATATCGCGGCGTGCGCGTGCCTCACGCAACTGCGCGCGGGCAGTAGCCAAATCAAGATTGGCCGCCAGCGCGTCGGTTACCAGCTCATTAAGTAGCGGATCGTTGAACTGCTTCCACCACTGCGCCAGCACCAGCGCATCGAGGGGACGGATATCAGTCGCAGCGTTCCACTGCGCAGGGACATCGGGTTGCGGAGTCCGATAGTTGGGTCCCACGGCGCAACCAGCCAGCGCACAAGCAAGCACTAAAGTCGATATCGCAGACAGTATTACGCCCCGCCTTACCCCCTCCGCCCCTGCGTTAGTCCCCGCATGGATTTCCTTAGACCTGTACTTGCTTATTAAACAATTAATGGGCGCTTTCAAATCCAAATTTATCCATCCCTCAGCATCACAAATCGATGCACGCAACACCTAGAATTATCGTTAGCGCATAACCATACCTTTACTGTCAGCTTTTGACAACGGCTATTCAAAAAGAGCCACTGGGTCGAGTTCCGCGCAGAGGCATCAACTTACGGTGCGTATAAATTACACCCATGCTCATTGTGCTTAAAGCTAAAAACCGATCTATTTAGCTTGGATTTCTTGTTTGACATGTCGATATTAATCCCTATAATACAGCATTCTTCCCTATTTAACCTTCTAAGTGGTCTAGCAAATGATTTATGGTTCTGGAATTTATGCTTCTGGCTTTACCTGAGGCCTCCTCTCATCTAACCGGGTTTGTTAGACAAAGCCGCACGTCAAAATAATATCTAGCCGGACATCACCAGATCGTCTTTGGGTTATGTGCTACCCTTTACATGCGCGTCACCCCCTAAACTCACCCGTGTGTAAAAATTTTATATAACAGCTGTTTCGGCCTGTATACCGAGGTTGCATCGTACTTTTTACTTTAAAAGGACATACAAATGAATGCAGACTACCGTTCTATGTGGACAGACTTAGGGCTCGATCTTGAGGCGCACGACGCACTCTTGAGCGTATTGGGAAAAGCTTATCAAGACATCTATTTGTCACAAAAAGAACGTCCGCAGGGGATGGGCTATTTCGATTCGGTCATGAGTGACATCCATGGTCTACGCATCAAAGAATTGATGGATGAAAAAGCCTCTGGACGCAAGATCATCGGGTCCTACTGTGTTTTTGTGCCCGAAGAGCTTGTACTTGCCGCCAATGCTACCTTGGTGGGCCTTTGCTCGGGGGCCGATTTTGCCATGGAGGAGGTGGAAAGACTGCTACCACGCAACACCTGCGCGCTGATCAAGTCATTATTCGGCTTCAAGCTTGGCAAGGTATGCCCTTATCTTGAATGCGCGGACATGGTGGTTGGGGAGAACACCTGTGATGGCAAGAAAAAAGCCTATGAATCCTTAAGTGACTTACTTGGAAATCTGTATGTGATGGACCTGCCCCAAGTTAAATCCACAAACGGCAAGGCAATGCTCTTAGATGAATACAAACGCTTTAAAACAGCGCTGGAAAAACTCACCGGTGCCACCATTACTGCCGAATCCCTGAAGGAGAGCATCCGCACCGTAAACGCCAAGCGTGCGGCTATCCATCGGCTTTCAACGCTGCGTAAGGCGGATCCTGCACCGATCTCAGGCCTTGATGCTCTGCTAGCTAATCAGATTTTGTTTTTCGACAACCCTGTCCGGTTTACCGAATCAGTGAATAAACTCTGTGATGAATTAGAGCAGCGGATTGAAGCAAAAACAGGCGTTTTCCCTAAAAAAACCCCTCGCGTACTCATCTCTGGTTGCCCACAGGCAATGCCCAACTGGAAACTACACATGCTCGTCGAAAGTGCTGGCGCGGTAATAGTAGGCGAGGAATCCTGCGTGGGAGAACGCGGCACCCGCAACCTCATAGATGAATCCGGCGAAACGGTAGAAGAGATGCTGGAAGCCATCACTAACCGATATTTTCAGGTGGACTGCGCTATTTTCACCCCCAATGCGGAGCGTCTGGAACATATCCAACAAATGGTCGCCGAATATAAAGCAGACGGAGTGATTCATTACGGACTACTCTTTTGTCAGCCATATTTAATAGAGGCGATCCCAGTGGAAAAAGCGCTGGAAGAAGAACAAATCCCCTGCCTGCGGATTGAAACCGATTACAGCATGGAGGATCTCGGCCAACTCAAAACACGTGTCGAAGCGTTTGTCGAGCAACTGGGGTAACAAAGAGGGGGATACGAGTATGCGTTTTGCCGGAATCGACATTGGTTCACGTACGATAGAACTTGTGGTTGTAGATAAAAATCTCCAGGTCGTTGACACCCTTCAGGCCGACACCGGCTTTGACCCCATTGCCGAAGCCAGAAAGCTCATCAGCGAGGTTCGCTACGACCGCATAATGGCGACGGGCTACGGGCGCAATCTGTTCGAAATTTCGTTTGATGCACCTACGGTGACCGAAATCAAAGCCCATGCACGGGGCGCACGTGCAATGTTTCCCGACGCCCAAACCATACTCGATATCGGCGGGCAAGACAGTAAAGCCATTGCGTTATTTGAAAACGGCAAAGTAAAAAAATTCGAGATGAACGACCGCTGCGCTGCCGGAACCGGTAAATTTTTAGAAATCATGGCTCGGACTCTTGGCTATGCGATAGAAGATTTTGGGTGCGGCGCATTAATGGCGGAACAGGACCTCAACATTTCGAGCATGTGCACCGTATTTGCCGAGTCTGAGGTCACCTCTCTTATTGCAAAAGGGAAAAGCCGCGAGGAAATCGCCCGGGGGTTACACAGCAGTGTAATTCGCCGCGCCATCGGTATGATCAATCGGGTTTCTTCCAGCGGAAATATCGTTTTTACCGGAGGGGTCGCCAAAAATCCGTGTCTGCGACAACTTCTCGCAGAAAAATTGGGTCGGGATGTGCAAGTGCCCGATGATCCGCAAATGGTAGGAGCTTTTGGCGCGGCGCTGCTTGCGGCGGAAATCATATGACCAAAGGGACAAACTCAATACTTGGAAAGGTCAGATCTCAGGCAAGGCGTGGTCTTTTCTCACGTTCTTGCTGACCATATACGTGCTAAACATCCTACTGTTTAAGATTTTCGTTAATTAGACCCTTTTAAATATGGAGAAGCACTCCAAGTGGATTCAGTTACCCTGCGTTATGTAATATTTGTGCTTGCCACCCTTGTTTTTACCTTTATATCCCGCCGTGCGCTGAGGAATCCCCGCTCCCATGGGTTCTATCGCTATTTTGCTTTTATCGGGATCACCTCCCTAGTGCTGTACAACCACCCCGTTTGGTTTGAGCAGCCATTTTCAGCATTACACTGTCTCTCTTGGCTGCTACTGTTATCCTTGGGTGTTAACCACTCTATGGACGTTTTCAAAGCCAATCCTGTCCAGACCTCGGCACCGTGAGTCAATGCACTAATTATCTAGTTTTTTGTGTGCGCATACCATACCTATACTGTCAGCATTTGACAACGCCTATTCAAAACGGGGGTTTTGTCAGGCTCTGCTTCTTTTTGAGCACTCAAGCTACCTCGCCATTGCCTCCATGGCCCTCTTGGGATTAGCCTCAACTTTTTTCAGGATTTCGGTAGATTTTACTTCAGGCAGCCAGATGATTGTACCTTCGGAGACATCGTAGATAGCTCCAACGACCTTGGCTTTCCCTTCGTTGACTAAATTACGCGAAACAGGACTGTGCATAAACAGGTCCTCAATACCCTGCCAGATATTTTCCTCAATGGCATAAGGGATTACCTCTGCCCCGTGGGCATCAGGATTGTCGGCAATTGCCTTTTCCACCGCTGGGATGATGTTGTCAACCAAGGGTGGAATGTTTCTTTCCAGTGGATGCCCATGTCCCTGAACCGCTTTTGTCACTGCGGTTACCGCCCCACACTGAGTATGCCCAAGCACCACAAACACGGGAGTATGTACATGGGCTAAGCCGTATTCAACAGAGCCTATTTCATCAACATCTAAAACATTTCCGGCAACGCGAATAACAAAAATATCCATCACACCGGCATTAAACAGAAGTTCAACCGGCACCCTGGAATCAGAGCACGCGATTACGGTGGCATACGCATGATTTGCCTGATTTTCTTTACCTGCAAGGGCAAGGCGGGATGCATCTGCATGCACCGGAGTAGCGTTTCCCGTAACAAAACACGTATTCCCAGCTTTCAGCATAGCTATGGCCTCATCCGGGCTTGGCTTGACCACCTTGAAGTCACGGGCCAGAACAGAACCACAGGTAAGAACTAATAAGCAGACGGTTACGACTGCAGTGGAAAGATTTTTCAGCATGTACTTGTTCCTCCAGATCCAGATAAAGCAAATAAAGAACGTTGTTGGTCCAGAGTACGTTGACAAATAACCTGTGCCAGGACTAACAGAGCTCTTGTCGGATTACCAGCCACCTATACGGATACGGGTTATTTTGCAATCCGCTTCCGTATTTTCCCACTCATTCGATCCCACCCAACTTCTGGCCTACCTATCTTCTGGATCGTCCCATCCAATCTGGGCCTGACCGGCTCTTTGTTCTGAGACATTGAAGTGTTGCATTAGTTCGTTGAGTTTTGCAGCTTGACTGCGAAGCTCCGTAGATGCTGCGGCCGTTTGCTCGGCGCTAGCAGTGTTATTTTGTGTAACGTCGTCTATCTGTCCAACCCCTATGGTTATTTGCCCAATCCCTTCTGCTTGCTCGATACTAGAATGGGCAATCTCGGTAACAATTGCAGATGCTTTAATTGCGCCATCGACGATTTTTTGCAGTGATGCCCCCGTAGACTTTGCCATACTTGAACCTATATCTGCTTTTTCCGCTGCCCCTTGGATAAGGTTTGATGTTTCCTGTGCAGCTTTTGCGCTTCTTCCTGCAAGGTTCCGAACTTCTTCTGCAACCACCGCGAAACCCTTGCCATGCTGCCCTGCCCTTGCCGCCTCTACCGCTGCGTTAAGCGCCAGAAGGTTGGTCTGGAACGCAATCTCGTCAATCACTTTGATGATTTTGGAAATATCGTCACTGGCCTTGACGATTTCGCCCATGGCGGTATTAAGTTGCTCCATTTGAGCGTTCCCCTGCTCTGCGTCTACCCGTACAGCGTCAGTCAGATGCTGCGCGGTTTTGGAGGCTTCTGCGTTTCTTTCTGTCTGCCTTGAAATTTCCTGTAGCGAACTATTGATCTGCTCAAGAGAACTTGCCTGCTCTGTTGCCCCTTGGCTTAACGCTTGGCTCGAATCGGCTACCTGGCCCGAGCCTGAATCAATCTGATTGCTTGAATCTTGGATGTTCTGCACGATCACACGCAGATCTTCACTGAGCATTTTAAGTGCGGTACGCAAAGAATCGTCTGGGCCCCTGGGGTTTACTTCGACACATAAATCACCCTGTGCGAGCATACCCAGCGGCTCAATGATTTCACGCTGCAGGCTGTCGGCAAAGCTATCCATGGTTTGGGCTAAGACACCGATTTCATCTTTGCGGTTAATCTTGAGCCTGCGATCTAGGCGACCTGCCGCAATCTCTTCGATCATTTTGGCGGCATCGCCTAGCGGGATAGAGATGCACCGCGCAATTCGCCATGCCACTACGGAGCCAATAGCTGCACACAACATGCACAGCCAGAAAAGGACGTTGTGGGCAATCTTGCTGCCGTCATCAGTCATTGATTTGAGCCGCGAAACAGCAGCCTCGCAGGCCACTGCAGCTTTTTGCGCAGCGATGTCCATTTGTGCTGACATCTCTTGTTGGGAATCCATCTGCGACGCATGTTCATCAAAGCTCTGGAGGTAGCTTTCTATCCCTGCAAGTGTATCTGCGGCTAGTTGCGCGATCTCGTCGTCATCAATTTCGGCAGTAACGGACTCAATGTGGCTGTTCATAGCGGCTATACTTGCATGTACGCGATCGTAAAACTTTTTATCGAGAGAAAGGATGTGCTCTTTTTCGAACTTACGTGCATTCAGGAACATCAAGTTGGCCAATTGAAGAGCGTCCACATGTGAAACCGCATCCGTAATAGCCATTTCATAGTCGAGCATATCTGTATACGAATCACGCGATTCTATGATCGACGTAAGGTGTTCGGAAAGGAGGATTTTGAGGGCGTTAGTGTGCGAAAAGGTCTCATTGGAGATATTTTTCATGTTCTCCATTGCGTCTAGCCTGTTCTGGTTAAGCCTTTCGTATTCTATAAAAAACCTATTGTATTCCCGTGCCTGGTCGCCCGCCCCAACCACCGCTTTTTGCAGATCCCCGCTTAATCCCCTGCCAAGATCTTCAATGCCGCTTTCCAGTCTTCCCTGAAGCGCATAGAACGTTTGAGCATGCTGCCTCTGGTCTTCAGGCTTTTCTGTTGCTGCGTAACGTAACTGTGCAGACAACGCCTCTTCAAAAAGCCTGGTTATGTTTAGAATGGCATCTGACTTTTCACTATTCATTTGGACGCGAGACATATTGTTGTCGCCCAGCCACCCAACAAACAAGGTAAGGGCAAGGATGAATCCGAACGCTAGGTTTAGCTTTTTCCCGATACTCAAATCTTTCTTCCTCCTGAATTCAACGCGTAAGTGCAACTCTAATAACTTGGTTTGAAGGATAAGCTGCAGTAGGCTCACCGCTTCTTGCCTCGACCAAGGTTAATTGGTGACATGGCCAAAGAGCACGATGATTCACTACACGGAACTTGACCAGCGAGGGACAATACCAGATATTTCCTGAAAACAGCAGGTCAATTTAAGCTGCGAATAGCCAAGCTTTTTGGTCGGCATATATCCACCATCGGCTAGGAGATAGCGCACAATTGGGGGACAGAGAGGCCGTCAAAAGGACATCGCCCAATGCAGGCTGACAATAACGGGCCGCAGAAAATGCCTTGGCTTCGAAGCGCCCAATCAGGTATTTTCTGGAGTCAACCCACCAACTGCGCTTGCCCCTTGAATACGAATAACTACAAATAGCTGCTGAATTCATTGCAGGTTTCAGAGTTTTGCAATAATTAACCTTTAAACACGGAGAAAAAGCCCAAGTGGATTCAACTACTCTGCGTTGTGCAATATTTGTCCTCGCCACCCTGATTTTCACCTTTATATCCCGCCGGGCACTGCAGAATCCGCGCGCGCACGGGTTCTATCGCTATTTTGCCTTTATTGGAATCACCAGTCTGGTGTTGCACAACCAACCCGCTTGGTTTGAGCAGCCATTTTCAGCATTACACTGTCTCTCCTGGCTGCTCCTGGCAATATCTATCGCGCTCGTTACACATGGAGTAATTCTCCTCATACGCTATGGCGGGCAAAGCAGTCGACCCGCATCTCCTGAAAACCTGGCGTTTGAAAATACGCAGCATTTGGTTGTGAATGGGCTGTATCGTTATATTCGCCACCCCATGTATGCCGCACTACTGTTGCTTGCATGGGGAGCATTTCTGAAACGGGTAGATGTTTTTACCATTGTGGTTATCTGCGTGGTCACGCTGGCTATTTACCTGACGGCAAAAGTAGAAGAGCAAGAGAATATAGCCTTCTGGGGGGATGATTACGTGAAATACAAGCTCAGCTCGAGAATGTTTATTCCTTTCATCCTTTAGTAGTACCTCCTCTCACCACAGACATTGCTAAGAAGCTTATCTATTTAATGTGTGTGTCGACAATCTTTACATATCACAAAATAACGATACGAAAAAGAATATCTTGAATGATTTAAGGTAGTTGCGTTTTTGGACTCCTTTTTGCAGAGGTTTAGGATAAGCATTATAGCTACAAGCAAGTCCCCCTTACCCGAACTAAAATGGAGGTACTAAAATGAAAAACAAAATGAGTCTTTTAGTTTTGAGTGTACTGCTAACTGCAGGACCAGCTTTAGCGTTGAATATTACCGTATTTGATTCTGCAGATAATCTAGCACAATCACTTGTTGGTTCTGGGGTGACCATTTCAAATGTCAGCTACACTGGTGCGCACGGTGCTTCAGGATACTTTACTGGCGGTACGGCTGCTGGCCTCGGTTTTAATAGCGGCATAGTATTAACTACGGGTGCAGCTAATAACCTAGAAGGGAACTTAAATACTTCAGATGCTATTTCTACCTCAAATGGTTTCCCTGGTGACACATATCTAACTAGCTTACTTGGCCCTGGGTACATTACGTACGATGCAGCTATTCTCTCTTTTGATTTTGTAAGCGCGAGTGATTCAATTTACTTTAACTATATTTTTGGATCTGATGAGTATAATGTATGGGTTAACAGCTCTTACAATGATGTTTGATAAAGCAACAACTGTTCTGTAAATTCAAAACTTCTCTTTGGAGCGATTGTTGATCCTTAAAAAGTCAAGTAAACTCGGCCAGTTTCCCACTCTTCCGATATCTCCATCAGCACGGCGCTGAC
>JAQUDG010000106.1 GCA_028685815.1 Desulfuromonas sp. | reverse complement strand
TGAATGATAAGTTCAGGCATCAAGGACACCAAGTTGTAGTCATTAAATCCACCTAAATAAGTAAGCTCAATAGCCGGGCGCACATGCCAGATCAAAGGCTTGAAAACAATCGCGCCTTTGATATCAGCCCATACCCAGGCGTCTATACCACGTGGGTGTAGATCATCAGTGTCAAAATAATACCGGATACCGGTATTGACCAGCAGTTGAGCCTCATCACCCCAAATACTCTTGTCCATTTTCATGCCGAGCAAAATAATTTTCCCCCTGTGATTGTAATAATCACCAGTCCCAGTATCCAGTTTAGCTGTTCTATTGCCGTAACCAACGGTGTAGGCCAGATTGTAGCCCGCTTCGTCGGCAACGTGTGTTTGATGTTCAAATTGTAGGGTCGCGAAATCAAAGACACCGCCATGGCCATCAATATTGATGTGCTCTCCCCCAGGTTTCAGGTTAGCATCCCCCCTTGTGATAAAGGGCACCGAAAGCCTGAATTGCTTATTAACATCGAACGGAATGGTCAGTTCAACCGCTACAGTATGGCCATCAAAATTATCGGCTTCATCAAGTTCAACATTGGAAAAGGTGCTTGCGGTTACGTCCAGACTTATTTGAGTCTGGGTTTGGGCAAAGTGGGTATTGATCGGCTGCAACGTAGAATTCAGGGCGGCTGCTGCCAATGAAGCAGAAAGTAAACTAGCAGCTAAAACTGTTATTAAAAGGTAACTACGTCTGGTCATATTTAAGCTTTCTGTAAGAAAACAATGCAATAAAAATCCAAAAAGAGTTATTAGGAAACTCTAGAACAAAATGCTTAAAGGTCAAGCTCGCCTTTGGCTCCTGTGATAATACTATCTGCTTTTTCTATAATTTATGCCAATTTATTCTCGCAACACATTTGTTTCAATGTTTGCTGCACAGAACTGCTTTAATTCACAAAACGGATTATAGGTTTATTGCGAAGAAAATTTAGATCTCAAAGGGCTAGAACTACTGCATAAAATCGAGACAAGTGGCGTGCGTCTATTTTTGACTGGGAGTAAACATTGAGGCGGATAAACACTGTCGACATGAAACGTACAGCGGTAAATGTGTCCGTCCGGCGCACGTAGCAAGAAATGGTAGTGGATTCAAAGCGTGGATTCAAGGCGTAAGTGTAACCGCCCTGCATGCTACGTAGCATGCAGGGCGGTTGGTGATATTATCTTGCATTATATACGTTTTTACTTCTCTGCGTTGTATGAAGTCTTGAAAGTCTTCACTTCTGTTTTTGGATCATAGATATCCTTGCCAGAATGGGAAGCCTTCTGAATCCACTCTTTTCGCAGCGTGTTCAAGAAGGTGATTTTCTCATCCACGAGCTTATCCATCTGCAGCCCGATCAGTTCCTGCGCTTCTGCCTTGTTGGAGAAAGCCGGACCTTCGAACCCAGGTGCACCGTACTTCGCCAAGATGTCGCGCAGTTTAAGGCGCGCGGCATATCCCTTGTCGATAGCAGTAGCCAGAATACGTAAGGTTTCCTCAGGGGCATGGAAGAACCCGCCGTGTGAAGCTACCGCAAAATCCCAACGCCACTGGGCGTGGCGGATATCCATGAGCGCCGGAGTCATTTCGTCCTCGCTAGCGCCGAGCTCCCATGCTTTAGCCGCTTCAAAGTGGGCCTTGGCAATAGCATCGGTTGCGGCAAAAGCCAATTCGTCCTTGCGCTCCAGCTTGCGCTTTACAATCTGCTTAAACTCTTCTTCACTCTCACCGTGGCAATTCAGGCAGGTGTTGCGGATATTATCTAGTGGGCTGCCAATCTTGTGATCGGAGTATTTCACCCCACCTTCTCGCACATATGGCATATGGCAGTCAGCACAGCCGAGATTATTTTGTCCGTGCATACCGGTTTTGAAGGTCTCGTAGCCGGGGTGTTGTGCCTTGAGCATCGGGGCCTTGCTCAATTGATGTGTCCAGTCGCTAAACTTGCGCTCGTCGTAGTACTGCTCGATTGCCTCTACCGAGAGTCCATTATTCCAAGGCAAGGTAACTACCATGGCAGTCTGATCTTTGCCATCGGCGTCTTGCCAGTCAGTCTTTTTGAAATAGTACTCCACATGACACTGCGCGCAAACGAGGGTACGCATATCCTGGTGGGTAGCCTTAGCAAAGGGCGCGCTCCCCTCTGCATCCAGCGCACGTGCAAGAAAATCGCGCTTTACGCTGAGCCGCATGGTTTCGTTGTCGTGACAGTCGGCACAACCAACAGGATTGACAATCTCCGCCCCCAAGCGAGACCACTTGCCCGTGAAGAATTCCAGCTCACCCTTCTCTGCCATCAGACGAGGGACATCGGGAGATTTACATGTCCAGCATGCGGTGGGCATGGGGCCAGTCTTATCGTCTACAGGATCGGCGGTACGCAGGGTGTTGATGTTATCCTCAAGCATGTAAAAGTGCCCGCGCGGTGCGTTGTAATCCTTGGAGAAGGCGTACCCAGCCCATAGAACTACAAGGTTAGGGTCTTTTTTCAGTACATCATCAATTTTGTCACTCTCTTTTGTTGCTATGTAGGAATCGTACTGGCGCGGGTAGTATTTGCCCCATTCCGCACTTCTGGGTTCAAGCTTTTTGATGTTTGGTACAACGTTAATCATAGCCTGATCGGCCTTGTTGCCCTGGATGGAACCGAGGAGCAACAGCATCAGTACAGTGGCGACAACTGATACAACTATTACAATCATCGATTTGTTCATACATTTCTCTCCTAAATATTCTGACTAGGGATTTTAACGTTCCTTGACACCCAGGTTGTCCGGCGTTGACAGCAGACTTTTAGTGCGCCCGTGGGGTACCATGCGATGGCAGTCCCAACAGCGCCGCCCCATACTTACTTTGTCATCGAATTTAACGTAGAGCTCGCTGTTCTCATGCATCTGAGAAACAGCTTCGGCATGGCAAGAGATGCAGTTATTCTGAATTCGCGCCGCAGCATTCGCGGTAACGCGCAGATTCTTACCATAGGTTCCAAAGGTCATGGCGACAGAGTGATTGTAACCATCGCGTGATTTGGCGAGCATTTTTTTGACGAACGAATCACGCGGAAGGTGACAGTCGACACAGCTAGCCTGCTCTCGGTGCGAGCTATGCTGCCACGTGGCGTAGTGCGTATTCATGGTATGGCATGTTATACACACCTTCGGATCGGAAGATAGATACGAAAGTGCCCTGGATTCGTACACCAGGGTGACAAAAACCACAACCACCACCACGGCACAAGCGGTTGCTACGTACGTCATCACATTACTGTTTTTCATAAGCAGCCTTTTGGTTAGTGGGATAGGCATCGGTCAGCGCACGCGCGCTGGGCTAAAATTTGTATTCCATCTTGAGTGGTTCAATAAAATTGATTGTTTCCCCGGACGCATACTGTACTTAGCCCGGTCTTGTACCCAAAGTTGGTTAACACTCCTACATCAACCGAATCTTCGTTCCGCACAACAGTGAAATCGCCTAGCCCGGATGCACCAACTAGAGAAGCACCCATCAGACAGAATAAAAATCGTGCCTTAAAACGTTTTTCTACCTAGTATCATAGCCTCCTGCTCCTCTCTTGTAAAAGAACGTGCATCATACACGACACGTGCCGCGCACTGGCAAAGCAGTCGCTATCAGGGTCGTGACTGCTTTGTGTATTCCCCGTGTGTGCTTCTACACGTTACGTGCCAAAGAGATTACGCAACTAGTAAGGGAATGTATTCACGTAGCTTTTTGTTCTTTGCTGAGCACGTTGCGCTTTGGGCAAAGTTAAAAAAAGCGACTTTATGTTACCATAACACCACAAATATCTGCACTAGTGTTACTGCTAGGTAACCTCCGGGTCGCTGAGGTTGTAACGCTGAATTTTTTCCCACAAGTTTTTGCGCGATATCCCCAGTTGCTCTGCAGAGTGGGATTTTTTGTAGGCGCAACGCATTAGAGTCTGGGCAATATATTCCCGTTCGAAGATGGCCAGCGCCTCTTTGAGAGGCTTGTCGTGACTTATGGCGGCGTGCGGCTTCAATGACGGCATCGAAGTTTCAAGTAAGTCTCGCGGAAGATCGTCAGGCAAAATCAACTCACCGCTGCTCAACGCAACAGCGCGCTCTATGGCGTGTTCCAGCTGGCGAATATTGCCGGGGAAATGATACGCCATGAGAATATTAAGCGCTTCATCGGATAGAGTGCGGATCGGTTTTCCCATGCGCGCGGAAAACTTCTCCAAGAACATCTGTGCCAAGGGGGCAATATCCTCGCGGCGTTCACGCAGTGGCGGAACTTCAATGTGGATCACATTCAGACGGTAGAATAGGTCTTCGCGGAAATGTCCATGGGCGACATCGTCTGAGAGGATATGGTTGGTAGCAGCCACGATGCGCACGTCAACCATGACTTCATTTTTTCCGCCTAGCGGTTGCACCGCACGCTCTTGAATAACGCGGAGCAGCTTGGCCTGCGCTGCGAGGGGCAGCTCCCCGATTTCATCCAGAAACATGGTTCCACCGTGGGCAAGTTCAAATTTTCCTTTGCGGGTCTCGGATGCACCGGTAAATGCGCCCTTAAGGTAGCCGAAGAGCTCAGATTCAATAAGGTTTTCCGGTAGCGCCGCACAATTTACCTTGATTAGTGGAGCATTTCGTCGTGGGCTATGCTGATGCAGGAGCTCTACCACGCACTCCTTGCCGGTACCATTTTCGCCGGTAACCAGTACGGTTGAATCAATCGCCCCAAGTGACACCGCCATATCGTACATACGCTTTGCAGCTTCACTCTGTACGATCAGGCATTTTACCTTGTTCATATCCGTAGGAATCTTCAGGGATTCATTTTCCACCTCAAGACGTTTCTCTTCGGTAACATCACGGCTAACTAGGAGGGTTCCGAGGTATTCTCCCGCCGGCGATTTTATCGCCGAATAAGAGTTTGAAAAATAACGCCCGTGTGTCTGAATGGTACGACTACCGTTAGAAATACGCCCTGCCTTGAGGCTCTCGATCAGTTGGTGGATTCGTGCGTGCATACGCGGCGGGTGAATACTATAGATGGTTTTGCCATGAATCCGCGCCGCCTTTACCTTGCGAATCCGCTCTGCTGCAGGGTTACAGATCCTGACCGCATCGTCAGCATCTAGAAACACCACCCCCTCAGCCATCTCTTCCACAATGGAGCGATACATCGACAGAAAACCCGATTCCACCGCAAACCTCCTCAGAAGAAAAACGTGCAAAACCTAATGTTACCCGAAGGTAACACGAGCAAGGATTTCCCTCAAACGAATTGAAAGAAATTCAATGCTCAAGTCTACGTTATGGCTCAATTCGGATTGTACCATTTTAGTTTTTCCGCCAATTAAACAACTAATGTTCAAAATGAGCGTAGCGTTGCGCGTCCAGTGTGGCCCGTAGGCCGTAGCAGCGTTTGGGTTTTAGTTATGATTCTAAACCAGAATCGGTATGGTTAGGGCGTAATTGGCATTGAACACCGAGTAAAAAATTTCGAAGAATTTGATCTTTACACTCGCGATAATTTTTATGCCCCGGCTTACGGAAAAACGCACTTAATTCATGACTACTTAAACGAAAGCTTACCAGTCGGAAAATAGTTAAAACATCATCGGCAGTTAAATTTAGAGCAATGCGTAGCTTTTGGAATACCATATTATTATTCAAATGTTTTTCCGGCTTTGGCTGCGGACCATCACGCTTCCCGCGTTTGAAAATAATAAAACCATTAAGAAACGTTGCCAATTCTGTGTCGTTGAGCTTGAGAAAGGCATCGTCTTCATCCTTTTTTAACCAAGCAGAAATTTGCTCTTCGGTTGCATTTAAATCTGCCAAAGAGAAAATTTCGATCATGGTGCGGTCTTTTAAATCAAAGGTGTAGCGTACACGGCGTAAAATATCATTATTGGTCAAAATACAGTTCCTAGCCTTAGGTTAATCCAGCACAATCAACACGATTACCGGAGGAATTGTTATTTTAGCATAACTGTAGCCTACAATCCCCCTCAATTGCTGGTGCAGGAATCACCCAAAAATAATGACGCCAGGGTTCAGTTGCCTGCCACTCCAAGTTTGGTAGGTTGCCCAAGGGGCACCTGAAGAAGCGTACCTACATAAGAGCATCTATCCCTCCTATGAGGAGCGCCACCCGTACCATCTGCAGTTTTTTTCTCCAGTCAAGAGCTTTTGGGATCGCTAGCAATTCCACCGGGAACTGCGTTTCGTGGCCCTATGGTTGTTGTGTTATAGTACTATTCGGTGAGCAGATAATATTAATTCTTTTACACAAAGGCCACCCATGATTTTTATCAGCAGTACCATCAAACTTGGCGAGCACGAGGTCGAAATTACCGCGATACGCTCCCAAGGTGCAGGCGGGCAAAACGTCAACAAAGTATCGTCTGCCATCCATCTACGCTTTGATATCAACGCCTCGAGTCTTAATGACTTTCAAAAACAGCGTTTACTGGAAAGCAAAGACAGTCGCATTACCAAAGACGGTGTGCTGATCATTAAGGCACAGCAGTTTCGCACCCAAGAAAGAAACAAGATTGATGCCTTCAAGTGTTTGCAGCAATTCATAATAGATGCCACCTACATTAGCAAAACCCGCAGACCTACGAAACCGAGCAAGAACGCACGGCGCAAGCGGATGGACAAAAAAAAGCAGCGTGGCCAGACAAAATTGTTGCGCGGCAAAGTTGATTTTTAAGTGCAATTATCCTGACTGGTTAAGCGTAGTACGTACCTAGATTGCCTATCCTCCACCTTGCATTCTTCACACAAACGCCCTGCTTTGCTTAATCCATGCAGGTAGCGAGTGTTTTTGTAAACAGCCAGGTCGATCATCTTTTGCAGCGGGGCTACGGCGTGGGAAAAGGGTTGTAGCAGATCGGCGGGAGGGGGAGATGGATTGGTGGGGATTAAGGCAGTTACCTAAGTCTGCAACCCGCCTAGTTGCTCTTGCAGTTGGGCATAAACGTTCTGCAGCTCGGCGGGGTCAACCTTCCTCTCTTCTTCGCACAGCGAATGTAACTGTTCCAGCGCCTGCTGCGATCTGTCGATTCGCTGGCGCAGATCACTCAAAAGAATATTAACCTGTGCCGCCAGCAGGGTCGTCTGGTCCCCCTTGCGCAATTTAATCTGCACACACAAGTCCCCGTCATCGATTACTTTTCTCAAGTCTGACTCTATCCGGTACAGGCTCCCAGCAATCGGCTTTGGGAAAAAAAGACTGGCCACAAAACCGATCACCAGGCTGACCAGCACCGCCGCGAGAATCACCGGCAACAGAAAATCTAGGAAATTGCGTGCTTTAATGTGAAACATCTGGAACGACGTGGTAATTTCCTGGTTGGAAAAATAGAAAAAAATCAGCCCACTGATCAGCTGACTGACAAACAAAATCAGGCTGATTTTGCCGATCATCCGGAACTGCATGGTTCGGTTGACGGAAAAATTCAGCAACTTTCTGCGCGGGGTTTTGACGGCTTTCATAAAGGGCTCCTTTAACTCACCGGAACATGGTGCTTGGTGAGCTGTTCTTGAACTTGTAATGACAGGTGACGCAGAGCTTGGTTTTAATCACTTCCCTGACCAGCATCACGCCCGGCGCACCGTGCGGATCATGGCAAGTCACGCAGGTCAGCATGCCGTCCACGGTCGGCAGCTCATCCGGAATGCGCACATCGCGGCCGTTGTAGAGCCGCACCGGGTGCGAGGTACCGAGAGACGATTCTGAGTGGCACTGGTAGCAGGCATTAATGGCCATCTCGACCGGGTCGCGCAGCAGCGGATGTCCCGCCCGAGACGGTTTACCATTGCCAGAGGGGGTCGACTCAACTCCGTCCAGTTCCTGCAGCTCCAGCCAACTGAAAAACGGCTGCTCGGTCTTCCAGGAAAGCAGCAGCGTGTCAGCGGCAACGCTCGCGATGCTCAGCTTCAAAACAGGTAACTCACGCCCGGTTTTTGCGTCCTCGAGCAGAATTTCTCGGCTCTCGGTCGGCAGCAGCTCGTCCGGGCGCAAGCCGAGCCAGAGACTGGCGGAAAAAGGCTGGGATTGCTCCTCGGCGACCTGCAGGCGAAAACGATAAGCAGCTTCCGGCTGCAAGTTACTGATGCTAGCCAGATGCGTCTTGGTGCGGAGTTCGTCGCCGTAAATCTGCTGTTTGCGCCAGAGCGCTTGCTGACTGACCCGGCTGCCGGTGATTTGTGCTCCGGACTTCGTGGCCGCATCGCTCCCCCAGTCGCTGCCTGGTTGAAGGTGGCAAGCCTGACACTGCTGCTCGAAAAATGGGCTGTGGATAAAGGGCTGCTTTAATACAGAATTATACAACTCGACATGACACTGGATGCACTGCGCACCAGCCCGTTGTTCGGCCCGCGTAGCGGGGCCAGCGAAAACCGCTGTGAGCGTCAGACTTCCTGTCAGCAGCAGTCCGCACAGGATCAGTCTCCTCTTTGCACTGCAAACCTTTTTAGCGCTATCAAAAACAATAATCCACATAAGTCATCAATACAATAGGCTATTCACTGACATTAAACTGCTGGATACGATGGTTTTCCGTGTCGGCAATAAACAGATCGCCGTTGTCGTTAAGACTGATCTGACTAGGATAATAAATTTGGCCGTCTTTCCAGCCCATCCCCAGCTTGCGCCCGATGAAACTCCCATCAGTGCCCAAAACAGCCAAGCCGCTGCCGTACTTGTCAACTAGGTACAAACGTCCATGATTGTCGGCTACAAGGCTGGTAGGGAAGTTCATGCGCTCCTTCATACCCTCTGTCAGTGGACTAAACTCTCCGACCGTCTTGCCGACTGAATAGACAACCGCCTTGACGCTGTCGAGCAGATAAATGGTGCCCTGCTTGTCGCTGCATAAATCCGAAAAAGCACCGTACTGGGCAGGAAATGAGATCTGGCGCTTAAAATTTCCGTCTCGATCGAAAACCAGGACCCGCTCAGAAAAAATATCCAGCACCAGCAGGGAGCCATCCGCTTGCAGTTTGATACTGCGCGGTACCATACGCTTGCTATCCGGCATCCCCTTGGGGGCAAATTTTCCTTTGATATTTCCACTTGCGCCGAGCACATAAATCTGCTGCGAGCGCCCATCAAGAACATAAAGATCGCCGTTATCCGCCTGCTGAACCATCAGCGGGAACATCTCCGGAACCGGAAAAATCTTACCCGGTTTGGCGACGCCATCTTGATAACTGTAGGTCAGCAGCCTTCTGCCGCCGCTGTCGGCGACCAGCAGCTGCGTATCCTTAATGGTCACGCCGGCGGGATGCCGCAGCGCGA
>JAQUDG010000105.1 GCA_028685815.1 Desulfuromonas sp. | reverse complement strand
CGTCAGCGCCGTGCTGATGGAGATATCGGAAGAGTGGGAAACTGGCCGAGTTTACTTGACTTTTTAAGGATCAACAATCGCTCCAAAGAGAAGTTTTGAATTTACAGAACAGTTGTTGCTTTATCTGCGCCCGACGGATTACCTGTATCGCGTATATAAAAACAAGGAGAACCAGCAGATAGCTTTTTATCTTGGCTACCATGGTGGAGGGCCGGATAGTGGACCTATCCATTCACCCAAACACTGTCTGCCAGGTAGCGGTTGGAGGCCACTGCAGCAACAGGTCAGGCAGATGCATATCGGCAGCGATGAAATTCAATGCGTGGAGGCCGTGTACCAAAATGGAGACAACCGAGAGGTGTTTATTTACTGGTATCAGGTCAGAGGAGAAACCTTGACCAGCGAATATATGTTGAAGCTCTCCGAAATAGTTAATTCTATCCTGTACCGCAGACGCGATTCAGCTTTTGTGCGTATCTCTACAACCTCCCCGACAAGCCAAGCGATGCAGGTTGAATTGGTTGAGCAGTTCGTACGTGATTTTTATCCGGTAATACAAGCTGTTTTGCCACAGTAGAGCCAAGCAGGCGCCCACACGGAACCAAAACAGAAGCAAAACTAAAATATCCACTTCAATCTTTATGTGACCGAAAGCATACCTGCTGCATTCAGGCACTGTCCGCGCGAGCTTCTTTGCACTGCAAGGATCTTTGCACTGCATTGGGTAAAATTTGATATCTCACCTGGTTTTGGAGCGGTTGATGTTGCAGTTGATTCTATCGCTGACTGTAGTTTTTTTAGCCACGGCGTATATCCTGCTGGTGTTGATAAGGCATTGGCAGACATCCTCGCTAGGGACCCTTGTTGGCTTGGCAGCCTGCGTCACCCTAGAACTTAGCGACTTACAGGCTTTGCTCCATCCGGATCATTTCATGTTCTGGAAACATACTGCTTTGGTGGCGGAGATATGGTTGCCCGTGGGTTGGCTTTGGTTCGGGGTTACCTATGCTGGGCAGTGGCACCGAGGTGAAGTTAGTGCTTGGGCCAAGCTGCTGCTCTGCGTTGCCCTTGTCTTTCCGCTGCTGGTGCTATTTTATTCTGCACCACAGCAGCTGCAGTTGTTCTATTCTCCTGATTTTGCGGAAGAAAAAATCCTTTTTCTCCTCCCCGCAGGTTATTTGCTGTATGCGGTACTGATGTGTCTACTGGTTATAGCGCTGTTTTACCTTGAACGCACCTACGTTGCTCTTGCCCGCCCTGACCGGTGGCGCGCTAAGTTTGAAATCATTGGCGTGGGGTTGGTGTTGGCGGTGCTGGTTGTTTACTACAGTCAGGCGCTGCTCTACCGCTCTTTGGATATGAACCTAATCCCGGTTCGATCGGCATGCCTGCTCCTGGCTCTTGTGTTTATGGCATATAGCCGCCTCTATCGTGGGGAAGTGCTGCGGATAGAGGTTTCCCGCACTGTAGCTTATCGCTCCGTGGTCTTTTTTGCGGTGGGCCTTTATTTGATCGCGCTGGGGCTATTTGGCGCTGGGATGCGGTATCTTAATTTTTCCGCCAATCGGACTGTGCTTGTCGCTCTGGGGCTTTTTTTCGGTTTACTTCTGGTTCTGGCGCTCCTTTCTGAAAAGATCCGCCGCCGCATTCGGGTGTTTTTGCATAAAAATTTTTATCAGAAAAAATATGCCTATCGAAGTGAGTGGCTTAACTTTACCACCCGGTTGGCCAGTGCAAGGAATAGAGAAGAGCTAGAAAATGGAATCCTATCCTTTTTTGCCGAGACCTTTGCACTGCGTGGCGCAGGCCTGTTTTTGAGAGATCAGCAAAGTGGAAATTTTCATTGTAGTGCCCAGCACGAAATGGAACTTAACGCGCTGTGTTTAACCGGAGAGTTGCCGGAAGAAAATCACCTGCGCGAGCGTGGTTGGATCACTGACTTGAGTACCTGTCTCGATACCTTGCAAGGGGATTGGGAGAAGCTACACGATAAAGGGTGTGTTTTTTTAATCCCTTTATGTTTTCAGCAAAGGGTTGAAGGTTTCATTGTTTTAGGGGCGCGTGTGTATGCGGGGGAGCGCTTGACCTATGAAGACTTTGACCTTATGAAAACTTTGGCCCATCAGGCGGTTGGGGTGCTGCTGAGTCGTAAGCTGTATGCTGATCTGGTGGCGGCCAATGAAATGGCAGCAATCGGGCGGGTTTCTACGTTTGTGATTCACGATCTGAAGAACCTGGTTTCGAGTCTGGCTTTGGTCGTGGATAATGCGCGGGATTATATAGAAGATGCTGAATTTCGGGCGGATATGTTTGAAACCCTCGACAGCACGGTGGAAAAGATGAACTCTTTAATAACCCGACTCCAGCATGTCAAACGTCAGCCTAAGCTCAATTTTGTTACGACCGATTTGTTAGGACTTGTGCAAGCCACTGCGCATATGTCGGGGCACTTAGGACTTGAGGTTGCAGGTGACTCGGTGCTGGCTGCTGTGGATGTGGCAGAATTGCAAAAAGTGCTCCTTAATCTGATCCATAATGCCGCTGAAGCGTCTTTGGAAGGGCAGCGAATTGGTATCGAGGTGGGAGAAAATAAGGGGGCCTTTATCCGCGTAACTGACTCCGGTGCGGGGATGAGTGCAGAGTTTATCCACACTAGGTTGTTCAAACCCTTTGAGACAACCAAAGAAAAAGGGATGGGGATAGGTTTGTACCAGTGCCGCCAGATAATAGAGGGGCATGGTGGACATATAGATGTGCAAAGTGAATTAGGTGGAGGAACCACCTTTACGCTGTGGTTGCCGTTTGAATCCTGATTTGAGGTGAACCTAAAGGCGCCTAGATAACGGTGTTAGGCGCAACGATGAAGATGGGGAAGTCTGTGCAGAAATTACTTATTGTTGATGACAGTCCAGAGATTTGCAAGCAGCTTAAATGGGGATTGAGCAAGCACTATGAGGTGCTGTTAGCTCAGAATGTTGCCGAAGCTCTGAAGTTGTTTGCGAAGCATACCCCTAGGGTTATAACCTTAGATCTTGGTCTGCCCCCCGATGCAGATGGAGCAACTGAAGGGTTGCGTTGTTTGGAGCAGATTCTACAGCAGTATCCCGCCACCAAAGTAGTCGTCCTCTCTGGTAACGAAGATCATGGGAATGCCCTTAAAGCGGTGGAGCTTGGAGCCTATGATTTCTACCGCAAGCCCATTGAATTAGCCGAACTTAAAGTTATTCTGGAGCGTGCCTTTCATCTGGCCCAACTTGAAGAGGATAACCATCAGCTTCAGGCGTTGTCAAAAGGGTATGAAGGGGGGATGCATGGCATCCTTGGGCAGTGTTCGCAGATGGAAGAGGTGTTTAACACTATTCGCAAGATAGCCTCGGCGGATATTCCCGTTCTGGTATTAGGCGAAAATGGCACCGGCAAGGAACTGGTGGCGCGGGCTATTCATGCTCAGAGTTTGCGCAAGGACGGTCCCATGATTCCCATAAATTGCGGCGCTATCCCAGAAAATCTGCTTGAAGCCGAGCTCTTTGGGCACGAAAAGGGAGCCTTTACCGGAGCGGTGGGGCAGGTACGCGGGAAGGTTGAGTTCGCCCATGAGGGGACTTTGTTTCTTGATGAGATTGGAGAAATGCCCCAGCCATTGCAGGTTAAGATGCTGCGGTTTTTACAGGATAAGACCATGCAACGTGTCGGCGGACGTGAAATGATCGAAGTCAATGCCCGCATCGTTGCAGCTACCAACGTGGATATAAATGCAGCCATCAAGGCAGGAGAATTTCGCGAAGACCTCTACTACCGTATCGGGGTTATCACCATTGAACTGCCCCCTTTGCGCGAACGTGGAGAAGATATCTGTCTGCTAGCCAATTTTTTTCTTAATCGGTACATCGCGGAGTATGGGAAGAAAATCAGAGGCTTCAGCTCCGCGGCGGAGCGCGCGTTGTGCGCATATGCCTGGCCAGGGAATGTGCGCGAGTTGGAAAATAAGATAAAACGTGCAATTCTGATGGCTGAGGGTTCCTTTTTGGAGCCTGTTGATTTAGGCTTCGAGAGCGGGGAACAGGCTGCAGTTATCTTCTCTACGGAGAAAATGACGCTGAAACAGGCGCGCGATCGCCTAGAGCGTGAAATGTTGGTCGATTCTTTAAAGAGCCATGAAGGGAATATAGCCAAAGCTTCAGAGCATCTTGGTGTCAGTCGCCCTACATTTTATGACCTTATGAAAAAACATCACCTGCAATAAACAACTGACATCCTGCCGAAACCTTCTTTGGTCCAGCACGCCTGAATGCAAATCAACCCCGCAACATAGAGGAGCCCATGTTGTGTGAGGGTTTTTTTGCTTTTTAAACTTAACATTTATGCAAAAAGGGACTGGTGACGTGGAAATTAAAGATGCAATTGTATTGGTCAGTGGCGCTAACGGGGGTATTGGTACTGCACTGGTTGAAGAGCTACTAGCGCAGGGAGCTGCAAAGGTATACGTAGCCACGCGTGACATTGACGAGGGGCAACGCTTATGCCAGCGTACCGCGGTGCAACATGGTGTAGGCCGGGTGCAGGCATTGCAACTTGATATCACCTCTGATGCCAGTGTGGCAGCAGCAGTGCGCGAGTGCGCGGATGTCAATGTGCTGATCAATAATGCGGGAGTTAATCTGCGCACTGATTTCTTGGCCCAAGCCGGGCCCGAAAATGCACGTATCGAAATCGAGGTTAATTACTTTGGCACCCTGGTGATGTGTCGTGCGTTTGCACCGGTACTGGCGCGCAATGCTGGCAGTAGTCCTGCACTTCTGGTCAATGTTGCTTCTATTCTCGGCAAGGTAAATTTACCTATTATCGGTACTTACAGTGCTTCCAAGGCAGCGCAGCACTCCCTTACACAGGGGTTAAGGGCACAGCTCTCAAACCAAAATATTCGCGTCATCGGTGTGTATCCCGGCCCAGTGGATACACGCATGACTGCTGGAGATGATTCACCCAAGGCCCAGCCGCAAGAAGTGGCACGGGCGATTATTCTGGGATTGAGTGGTGGCGAAGACGAACTGTTCCCTGACCGGATGGCGCAGGAACTTCAAGCAGCCCTGCTGCAGAACCCAAAACAGGTAGAGAAAAACCTGGGAGCCAGTGTGGCATAAATATGATGCGAGGACCTTACCACAAGTGGTATGTATAGCTTGGTTCTGGCTGTGGTCGAATCAGGGGTATGCAGGGTATAAAACAGAACTAACTGAGAAAATATGTGCAGGTGGAAAGATGCGGGCAAGGCTCCGAGGACAGAAACAATAGATGGTCACGTTTTGGCTTGAGCAGCCCTTTAGCCGGTGCTAGTATCATTAAGTACTTGGTATTAATTACGCGCTTAGCATCTAACTGTTGAATAAACTTAGAACTGTTCTGGTTTAGGTTTTAGGCAGAACTCAGATTGCTCGAGTGCTGTTTAATTATCTGACAATAATCCAACAAGGCGGGAGATTCAGTGCATGAAAAACATGTCGTTGAAGGTCAAAATAATAGCTGTAGGTGTGTTGTTGCCTGCTCTTTTGTTGGGGGTGCTGTTCGGTGCCTACGTTGTCCAGACCAAAAACAAAACCGTGCATACCTTTGTGGAAAAAGCACGCTCCATAACCCTTACGGTTGAATCGACCCGCCAGGGGTTGGAAGAGGTGTATGAAATGGGTGTCCTCAGCCCAGCCATGCTCAGAAGTTTTGCAGATGCGGGACAGATAGAACAAGTGGTTAGGTCCGTGCCAGTGGTTTCAGCCTGGCATTCAGCCATGCGTAAGGCGAAAGAGGGCAATTATGAGTTTCGCGTGCCTAAGTTTGAACCGCGAACGGCGAGCAATACCCCTGATGTAGTAGAAGCTCGTGCGCTCAACATCATGAAGAGTGAGGGGCTGAAAGAGTACTATGAAATTGATAAAAAGCTGAATGCAGTTCGTTATTTTCGCCCAGTTATCCTGACTGAAACCTGCATGTTATGCCATGGCGACCCGCGCACATCCGAGCGCCTGTGGGGAAATAGCAAAGGTCTCGACCCTACTGGAGTAAAAATGGAAAACTGGCGCGTTGGTGAACTGCACGGCGCTTTTGAAGTTATTCAGGCGCTGGATCAGGCTGATGCGGAATTGACTGCGATTTTATGGAAGAGTTCTGCCGCAGTGCTGACCGGTCTGATTATTTGCGGAGCAATGATCGCAAGTTTTATGCTTAAGCGCGTTACCCGCCCCCTCGAAGAGAATGTGGCTATGATAGAAGCTCTGGCGCAGGGTGATTTGGGCAAGCGCATTCAATATACAAGCAATGATGAAGCGGGGCGCATGGCTGCAGCGATGAATGCCTTTGCGGACAACCTCCAGTTTGAGATAATTACTGCGTTTGAAAAACTGGCGGCGGGCAACTTCACCTTTGAAGCTAAGGGACTTATCCGCGAACCCCTGGCGAAGGCTAACCGCGCTCTCAATGAAAGCATGGGGCATGTGCGCCTGTCGGCAGATCAGATCGCCTCAGGCTCTGATCAGGTTTCCGATACAAGCCAGTCTCTATCGCAGGCGGCGACGCAACAGGCTAGCTCCCTCGAAGAGATCAATAGTTCCATGAATGAAATGGCTTCACGCACTAGGCAGAATGGCGAGAATGCTATCCAAGCCAACAGCCTTTCAGCCGATGCGTGCAAAGCCGCCGAACACGGGAACACGCAAATGCAGGAGATGGTCGGCGCCATGGCTGAGATCAACGAGTCAGCGCAAAACATTTCTCGTATTATCAAAGTAATCGACGAAATAGCCTTTCAGACCAATCTCCTTGCCCTGAATGCGGCCGTGGAAGCTGCACGGGCTGGGCAGCATGGTAAGGGATTTGCGGTAGTGGCTGAAGAGGTGCGTAATCTGGCAGCGCGCAGCGCCAAGGCCGCGAGTGAGACCACCGCGATGATAGAGAGCGCCATCCAGAAAGCGGAAAATGGCACTCAGATAGCTGAAGGTACCGCAGAAGCGCTTGACGGAATAGTCAGTGGCATAACTAAAGTATCTGATCTTGTTGGAGAGATAGCAGCTGCATCGGATGAGCAGACCAAGGGTATCTCGCAGATAAGTATCGGCCTTGAGCAGATTGATGAGGTTACGCAGCAGAATACCGCTAATGCGGTGCAGTGTGCAGCAACATCTGAGGAGCTCGCGGCGCAGGCGCACGAGCTGCGCGAGATGCTGTCTCGCTTCATGCTGTCCCCTAGTTATGGTGGCGGACATGGTAACAGAGGTGGTCAGGGTGATTCTGCCCAACGTCGCAAAGCGATTGAACGCTCAGCAAAAACCACGATAGAGCGGGTACAGAAAAAACCGGTTCAAAAACGTTTGCCCCAGGCAGATAAAGATAGTTGGGGGGCATCGAAAGGAAGTTCCTCCGCTGCAGACTTTATCGCGTTGGACGATGATGAATTCGGACGTTTTTAAGAACATGCATGCCATCTAAAAAACCGGAGTTATTACAAGACTCACGGGCATACGGGCTCACCTGTCGCAAGTGACAGGTGAGCCCGTGCTCTTTATTTCACCGAATGACACTCTGTTATTTGCTGCTCTGGCGGTTGAGAAATTCACGGATATGTTCCTCACTCAGTATCATGCCGCTGAGAATTTCCGCATCGCACTTGAGCGCGGGAATCATGCGGACACCAGCGCGGAATGTTTTCACCGGCTGGGTAGTAACCTCAATGCTATTCAACTCTAATTGAGGATATGCCGGCATAAGCCGCCGCAGGGTCTGTTCTGCTTTTTTACAGCGTGGACATAAAATAGTGTGGTAGAAATTAACGACCATGTGACTCTCCTTGCACAGATTGGTAGTGAAAAATTTGGGCGTAAAATTTGTACCGCTAGCCTACCCTTACAAATGTAGTTAAAACATCAGCCATGAATGTGCCCCGCAATGGTGCCATACTAACCTGCAGACAGCAGCTGCAAAAAAACAAAGGCGGTAATCGATGCCAGAGAAACGCATAATTGAACTGGAGAGTAGAATTGCTTTTCAAGAATATCAACTCAGCGAACTGAATGACCAGATAGCAGATCAGCAAAAGCAGATTCTGGAACTCAAGTCAGTACTTAAAACTATTGTAGAGCGGATAACAACCAGTTCAGGCGGATCTTTCAGTGCTGAACACAGCGTAGATGAGCGTCCACCGCACTACTGAAGACAAAGCAGTTTGGATTCGATATAAATTGAATCTCACTTTTTTACTGTACCCATGCAGCGATAGAGCTGGTACTGAAGTGACATCTGCACTGTTGATGTAAAAGTGCTGCAAGTGAGATTAGAGGTGTTGCGACAGGAGAGGATATGAAAATCAACGGAATAGCCGAAAGCGTGACGTGCAAGGTTTCGACATGGCGCAGCCAAATAATTGCCAGTCGTAATGGCGTGGTGCGCGCTGTGTTGCTTGCGGGTACACTGTTTCAACGCGAACGCTGTGTAGAAAAGGCCGCTGCACTCACCTACAGCACGTTACTCGCGTTAGTGCCTCTTCTGGCAATAATGTTTGCCCTACTCAAGGGTCTTGGGGTGCACAACACCTTGGAGCCGTTGCTACTTAAGTACATGTCCAGCGGTTCAGATGAGGTCGTAGTTAGGGTTCTGGATTATATCAACAACACCAACGTTGGCAGTCTCGGTGCAGTGGGGCTCGTAACCTTACTGCTGACGGTTTTATTTTTGCTCAGCAATGTAGAAAAAGCCTTTAACAGTCTGTGGCAAGTACGCGAAAACCGTTCCTGGTTTCGGCGTTTCGCCGATTATTTTTCTGTCATCTCCTTTGGGCCTCTTTTCTTGCTTGCCGCAATCTCAATGAGCAGTTCTCTGCGCAGCCAGACCTTTGTGCAGTGGATTCTGCAACAGCCGTTGCTTGGTGAGGCTGTGATCGTGATGTTGGAAGTCGTCCCGTTCCTGGTGATATGGGCCGCTTTTATCTTTTTGTATCTGTTTATGCCCAATACCAGAGTACGTTTTAGCTCTGCTGCTGTCGGCGGTATTACAGCCGGCACCCTATGGCTTATAACTCAGTGGGGTTATGTAAGTTTTCAGATCGGGGTGGGTAAGTATAACGCCATTTACGGCACCATGGCGGCTCTGCCTGTATTTATGATCTGGCTGTATATCGGCTGGATGATCGCGCTGGCGGGGGGGGCGCTGAGTCGAGCGTGGCAGGGACGTGAGACCCTGACGATTGAACATAGCGGGCAAGAGACCAATTGGCACCCTCTGCAGGAGTTGGGGGTGCTATCGATGCTTTATCGCCGCTTTCAGATGGGGGAAGAACCCGGGCGCGAAGCGGAGCTATTAT
>JAQUDG010000011.1 GCA_028685815.1 Desulfuromonas sp. | reverse complement strand
GCAAGCCTTAACCATGTGCGCCTGTTCGTACAAACCATCTTACTCTCAATTACCCTTGTATATTTTGTGCGGCTACGTTTTGACATCCGCGATAAAACCATCGCAAACGTAACGCTCGCAATTATTCTTACCGGATTACTCGGTGTGCTCCATGAGGGTGGACAGCTCTTCCTTGCATCAAGAACTGCGTCCATGACAGATATTTATTCTTATATGCTTGGTGGCGCTTTATCCATGTGGATTCCGCTATTTAATACCCGCAACCTAGATTGCGCCCCTAATAAAATTGGCACTTAAAGCTATGGGAAAAAAGGACACCTTGCGCATCGCAGCCGTTGGAGACCTCCTGCTAACCACGCCCCGCTCTTCCCGAACTCCGGGTCGTGGACTGGAAGCCTTGTCTCCAGAAATATGCAACCTCTTCGCTACCTGCGATGTGGTGTTGGCTAACCTCGAATGCACCCTGCCTGCGGAGCCATATATCTCCACTGAGCCCAGAGTCTTTACCACAGAGCAACAATTAGAATCGCTACAGCACACACATATAAACCTGGTGACCCTAGCAAACAACCACGCGTTTGATGCTTTTGACCCAGGTTTTGAGAAGATCGAAACAAAACTCAACCAGTTAGGGATAAAGTTTTTCGGGGCAGGACTTGATTCCGCCAAAGCGTGCGCCCCAATCACCCTCTCCATCAACGATATCCGCATCGCTTTTTTTGCGGCAGTCTCCCCCTCCACTGGGGTTAAGCGCTTTGCCTCTGCTGAGCAAAGCGGAGTCCCACCGTTTGACGATAACGTTATCCGCGCTACAATTAATGGCTTAAAACAAACGCATGATCATGTGTTTTTTGTACCCCACTGGGGGGATGAACGTTTTCGTTTTCCCGCTCCGAAGCAGATTATACAAGCGCGCTGCTTTATAGATTCAGGTGCGACCGCTATCCTGGGGCACCATCCACACGTATTGCAGGGAACAGAACATTACCAGCATGGTTTTATCGCCTACTCCCTAGGAAATTTCCTTGCCAACTGTGTCTACTGGGAGGATGGCGATACCCTAAGCTGGGACCGATTTGAGCGCACCAGCTCAATAATCGTCCTCGAGCTCGACAAAAAGCAGATCAGGCACGTTGAAACATTTCCAGTATTAGACACTGGGCACGACATTATTCTCGACCGCAGTCGCAGAGGGGAGAAATACCGCAACAGCGCCAATAAATTGCTGCGTAAGGGGATAACCGTGCCCCAATACAACAGAGAGTCTTACCGAGTAAGGGCGATGCTTCCCATTGTCAAAAAAGCAACTTGGGAGAACATGCGGCGCATCCGCCCCGCCCACTTTAAAAAAATCGTCCGTCTCTTGCTAAATAAAAGCTAAAAATCAATGCCATACTGACCCAAGACATTTTTGTGGAAGTTGGCCTGTGGATAAAACTATGACTAATTCGCTATATGACAACCTCAAGCTGGAAATTCAGCCCACGATCCCGCATACGCTGCTTGAACTAATTAAACTTTCTACCCATCCGATTGTAGAAATCGAGGATCTAGCCCATATCATCCGCCAAGATCCGATTGTTTGCGCCAGAATATTCAGCCTAGCCAATTCTGTTTATTTCCGGCAATGGAATAAAATATCGGATGTGCTGCAATTACTGGTGGTTATCGGCATAGAACCTGTCTTCCAGATAGCACTTTTATGTGCTACTGAACAAATATTTACTCACCTGAATAAGCAGTTAGAAGTGCCGGTTACCATCCTGTGGTACCGCTCGGTTCTATGCGCCAATATTGCTGAAGAGATGGCGGCACTGACAGGTTGCGAGCCCAGACACGAAGTCTACTTGGCTGGCCTACTGCACCGGATAGGGCAATGGACCCTACTGAGCAATTTTCCCCAACGCTACCTTGAAGAAATAGATGTAACCCTTGAATTAAAAAGGGCTGAAAAGATCGAACATGGACTTTTCAAAGCGACTTCAAGCGAAATTGGCGCCAGAATAATTCAGGATTTGCAGATAGCCCAGCAGATATGTCCATTCATAGCTGATGCGATTAAATTTCAGACCCTCCCAACAGACAGTCTCCTAGAAGGTACCCCACTGGTACGCATTCTGGCCCTGAGTTCCATTCTATGCGATACGCAGAATGTACAGTCTGCAGAAGTGATCTATGCAGCATCACGGCTTTTCGGGCTCAATAGCGATATTATCCAACAAGTCACCGAGCGCGCTCGGAAACAGACTGATTCAGTTATTTCCCGTTTTTCGCCTCAGAATGAAGAAGGCCTATCGGAGTCTGGCCCGGAGTTACTGATGAAGAGTCAGACTCAACAACAGCGTAGCCTGCGGTTGCAGGTGAAAAACCATGCTCTGGTAAATGCTGGGAGAATTCCTCCGGCAAATTATGCAGGCCGGAAGAAAATCTTCAATCAGCTGCGCTTGAATTTCAATCTGCTGTTCGGGATGCCAGATCTGTGCTTTCTGCTCGTCGAAAACACTTCAAACTCCCTTTACGGGTACGACGACCTCGGGATACGCCCTGAATTGCACCAGATCTCAATCAGCTTTGGGAATGAGACCAGCATGATTCTCAAAGCATTGCAGGAAGATAAAGCATATTACAGCCCCGAAGAACAAAAGAACATATTCTCATTACCAGAGCGCCAGCTGAAAAATCTGCTCGGCTGCAAGTCTTTATGCTTTGTCCCCATACGGTCTGGGCCGCATAAGAAGGGAATCATTGTTACGCCAATGTCACCGAACCAATGGCAACAATTTTCCACTGCGCCCTCGCTGCTTCAGCTCGCAGGAAGGGTCGCTGGTGCTGCACTAAGCGTGGTAGACGAGCAGCTCCGATACCAAGAACTGGAACGTGATGAACTTGCGTATAACCTGCGCGCGACCGCTCATGAAATAAACAACCCACTATCCATCATAAATAATTATCTATTTCTCTTACTCCAGCAGCTAGATACGGAAAAAGCCAGGGAACAAATAAAAATCATCCAAGAAGAGATCGGCAGGATTGGTATCCTAGTATCCGGATTGGAGGATATACACGCAGTTGAAAAAGGGCAGAAAAGAAGTCATATTCAAATAAATGAATTAATTGATACACTGTATACGTTACTCTACAGCACGCTGTTTAAACCTCGGCAACTAAAGTTGAACGTTGATCTTGATGCTGAGCTTAAACCCATCGCAAGTGTTGGTAGTAATGTGAAGCAAATTTTGATGAACCTGCTAAAAAACGCTGCCGAAGCCCTGCCACCGCAGGGAGAGGTATGGCTTACAACTAGGGACAGGGTCTACAAGAACCGGCGCCAATACGTCGAAATAGAAGTCAGAGATAATGGCCCCGGGATTGACAATGAAATCTTGGCTGATATTTTTAAGCCGGTACGCAGCACCAAACAAGGCCATTCTGGGCTGGGGTTGAGCATAGTGAAACACCTCCTGGATGAGATTGATGGCGAAATAAGTTGCTCCAGTTCGGAAGCAGGAACCCGTTTTCAAATTTTTCTCCCTCGAGTTCTGGCATGAGCGCTTTTACCAAACAACCACAGGATTGAACACCTACAAACTTGTGCAGTAAAAGGAGATTTGCTCCATGCCCCAGAGACCTTCTGTGCCTCAATGTCCTGGATCTAAAGCTGTAATCGTCCCCGACAAACCAGCCATCTCTGACGCAAGCACACCTGAGCTGGAAATCTCCATCCTGGTTATTGACGATGAACCTCGGGCGCGCCAAAGCATATGCGAGCTGTTATCCCCTCTGGGCCATCCCACAACCCAGGCTGCTTCCGTAGCGGAAGCCATTCACTTATTACACACAAAAAAATTCACTCTGGCACTTGTCGATCTGAACTTGCCTGACGGTTCTGGTCTGGATATCATGCGCCACATTCATGCCAACCAAATCCATACACGCCTAATAGTTATCAGTGGCAATTCAACCTTTGAGCATGCCGCGCAGTCGCTACGCAATGGGGCGTGCGATTTCATTCGTAAACCATACCTGCCACAAACCCTACTGAAAACAATCGCCAAAGAGATTACCAACGCCAGAACCCAGCACCGCTATACGCACATTCAAGATGAACTCAAGGGCTCGGAATCACTGCATCGCTTCATCGTCAACACCTCACCTGACATGATCTACATGCTTGATGAAAGGGGGAACTTCTCCTTTGTCAACCAGCGTGTACGCTCATTACTTGGATGTGTCGAAGAAAGCCTCATCGGGAAACATTACTCAGCAATAGTGCTCCCCGAAGACCTAGAAAAGGCGCATCATATTTTCAACAACTGGCGCGCTGCTGCCTGCCCCGACAACAGTGTGGAGTTGCGCCTACTCAATCACCAAAACAATGAACAGCGCTTTGTCGAAGCCCGAGCAATCCCCGTAGAAATTACAACCACTGGGGTTTACACCTCTATCGGCACAGAACAGGATGCAGAGTTTGTAGGTATTTATGGTGTTATACGCGACATAACCGAACATAAACGTAATGAGGCTCTACTTCAGCACCATGAGCACCATGATTACCTGACAGGTCTTCCTAATCGTGCCCTTCTGCATGACCGCCTGAAGATGGCCATGGCTCAAGCTCGAAGAGCTAACAACCTTATCGGCATACTGTTTCTGGATATCGATCGGTTTAAAATAATAAATGACAGCTTAGGTCACCTCGCCGGGGACAAAATCTTACAGCAGGTTACCCAGCGCCTCAGCACAAATCTGCGTGAAGGAGATACCCTTGCGCGCATCAGTGGCAATGAATTCATGCTGCTACTGACAAACATAAATGAGCATGGAGACGCCTCTGCCGTAGCGCAAGAAATTATGGATGGCTGCTCCACACCCATCCATTATCAGGGGCAGGAGGTGCTCCTTACCTTCAGCATAGGCGTTGCCATATACCCTGAAGATGGCATTTCCAAGGAAGAATTAATCCACAATGCCTATCTGGCGAAATGTTATGTAAAAGGAAACAGTCGCAACAGCTACAGCTTTTACACACAATCTTTTAAAAACGTGGGAGAAACAGATTTAGAACAGGAAAGTGCCCTGCGTCGTGCTCTGAATAATGGCGAATTTGAACTATATTACCAACCCCAGGTCGATATCCTTGAACACCGCGTTATCGGGCTAGAAGCGTTGATCCGCTGGAATCATCCGCAACGAGGCTTTCTAGCCCCTAGTGCCTTTATTCCTCTGGCGGAGAAGAGCGATCTGATCTGCAAAATCGGGCAATGGGTTCTGGAACGTGCCTGTCAGGATGCCCGCCACCTTGAAGACAATGGCATTAAAGGGCTTAAGGTAGCGATAAATATCTCGGCACAACAATTGAATAACACCAACTTCAAAAAACAAGTTCTCCAAACCACTTCACACTACGGCTTGCAACAAAACTATCTTGAAATCGAAATCACTGAAAATAGCATCATGCAGAATATGCAAAAAACCGTTGAGATTCTGACTGATCTGGCTAATGCCGGCATCGGCATCGCTATTGATGATTTTGGCACTGGGTACTCTTCACTTAGCTACCTGCAGACTCTGCCTGTTTCGACCCTGAAGATTGATCGCTCTTTTATTCGCGACCTTTCCTCGAATCAAAGCACTCCTCCAATAATTACAGCAATCTTAACTTTAACTGCAGCGCTGAAAATTAAATGTATAGCCGAAGGGGTTGAAACAGACGAACAAAAGACGGTGCTACAACTCGCCGGTGGCAAGTTTATCCAGGGGTATCTATATTGCCGACCGCAAGCATTTACCCAGCTGTTAAGCTATTTAAGACAAGCCAAGGACGGGGTGTTGAATCACCAAGACCAGCTACGCTCGACCTAGCTGATTAAAGCTGCCCTCTAACGGTACCGCTACTGTATAAGACCCTTAATCCAGTCCACGCCCGAATATGTCACTTCGGGTATTTCCACTACCGGCACCCGAATATCCGCAAAATCTTCTCCACGTGGCCAAGATTGATAGCCTATCGGGCCGATATATTGCAATTGCGGTGCCGCAGAATTTATCTGCAACCCTCCAGCATCGGTGCCGAGAATCATTGGGTCAACCTCGTAGACCCCATCTTTTTCAAACGTAGGGAGATTCGGGCGATTACCTGCTTCAGGGCGAAACCAGAGGTTTTCGCGAAAGGCAAAACTCTCTGGCGCTGTCCCCGGTCCGACATTGAAAAACACCTTGACCCGTTGGTCGGTGACTATCACATTACGTTCAAACAAACCACGCTGGCAGGGCTTAAACTGCCGATCTTGCGTTTCCTGTGAAATGCGCCCCACCCACTTCTCCGGCAGAAAAAACAGGTTGTGATGCACATGGCTATCCTGGGCCGTCACCCAAGCGATCTGGGCTTCTGCACCAATGAAGGTATTTCCGGCAATGGTTATATCTTTTGCCTCGAAGTCTCCAACTGTGGGACGAAAGGATGTCTTGCCAGTCAAACCACCAACTTGAACCATGCGCTGCCCCGCCTCTCTGAACAGATTATTCTGTACCAGAATGGCGTGCGACCCACCCTTGAGCTGAATCCCGTTACCACCCCGAAAGCCCTGTTTGCCACTGATCGCGCAACCTTCGATGATGCCGTTACTACACCCCACCAGATCGACCGCCGAACCGCCCCAGCCTTTAATACGGCACTGGCGTAGCACAAAATTTGTGACTCCACTCATCTTCACCGCATCCTGATTCCCTTTGCCGCCGGTATCCAATACCTGAATATGTTCCAGAATAAGATGGTGGGATGCAGCTTTTTTTTCATCATCGTCAATATTGATGCCGTTGGTGGGAAAGTTCTGGAAAATTAGGTTCTTGAATTTAAGATAGGAACAACTGCTGAGCTTCATCCCTTCGGACCCCCTTTTAAAAATCGGAGGGTTATTTGGATCTTCTGCCTGAATAATTATTGGCGCGGCGGCAGTTCCGTGGATGTTTCTTAAAAAAAACCCGCTATAGGTTCCGGGGAGAATATGCAGTTCATCGCCAGGTTTGAGTTGACTTAACCCTGCCTTAAGTTCGCAAGCTTCACGCACCTGATATACCTGTGAGTAACACAGGCTCTCCAGAAAAGTGAGCAGTGCTAAAAATACCGATAAAACAATTTTACGGCAGTTTATAGGCATAACTCCACCTATTTTAAGGTTAATTACTGAAGGGGGTATGGAGTTGCACTTGCTGCCCGGCTATAATTTTATTCCGTAGCGCTTCAAATTTACCTTGCCAGTGTGACCCTGTTTGCAGTCCGTTTTCGACCACCCCTAGAGCCTGCTCCCGATCCCCAAGAAACCAGAGCAATTCGGCGCAGTGATACCAAATCTTTCCCGACTTGCGGGCTTTTCTCAAAAATGTTCTATAAGCCACAAGCGCTTTATTATAGTCCCCCATGGCCGCATAACACTCGGCCTGATACTTTTTACGCCCTGCGGGGTCATTTTGTGCCACAAAATTCAGATTCTTGAGCGCCTCTGTGTAATACTTCAGCTTCCCATATACAAAAGCGCGATAATAAAAGAGCTTCAGATTTGTTGGCTGCAGTGCAATGGCCCGGTTGACGTAGTCAATAGCCAAATACTTGTGTGATTCCTGCCGCAGGCACTTCTCTGCATTAGCAACCAGCATCTTTACCTCCTGCGATGCAGCTTCCGGCTGCGCAAGTATAGTCGTTGACAGTGCCACCGATAAAGACACAAATAGGGCACTAAAGAGCAACATCGAAACTATAGTTTTCCCCAATTTGAACCTTAAAACCATCCTCCCCCCCAGCTGGTCGCAACATATTCGTTTGGTGCGCAGCATTTAAAGCTTATACCTCTCAAAATATTCCCCAACCATGCACGCTTTGCCTGTGAACTTAAAACTACCCCACAATATTCAAGATTCCACGAACAAACACTTACAACAGCGGACCAAAAACTTTAACCACTTAATATATCGAGACAAAACTCCAAAGAAGCCGTTCCGATTTTGCAGTTTGACTCTGTCTCAATCAGAACCAGTAAAAATTATTCAGCCCCTGTACAATCTTACGCGTCAGGGCGCGTAGTGGTTTATTAACTAAGCATGGGGGCACAGCTTTCGGTTGATATCCTTCTTCCTTCACCAGCCGTCCCAGTTCGGAGAAGGTACGAGGCGGGTACTGGTGACGGTTAGCGTCAAACCACTCACAGAACCGTTCGAAACGCCGTGTCACCACTCGGTTGAGTTTACCTCCACTGTACTGCATGTCCCGCACCTTGAAGAGACTGAAGCTATGCAGGATCAACACCGAGTCGCCGCCGGCTTCACAGATCATGCGTACTGCGTCCCGGCACTCCTCAAAAGAGGAACCCATGAGATCTACCGGCTTGGCCGGATACATACCCGGCAGTTTCGGCTGCTCGTAGGCAGAGAGGGCCACCTCCAGCACCTCGCCGTACCACTTCGAGCCATTATAGCGTTCCGGATCGAGGAAGCGGCATTGTCCGCCGACATAGGGGAAGGCATAGCTACTGTCAATCCACAATCCCGCTTCGAACAGCGCCGCCAAGGTTTCTTCCGAGGCCCCCATGTTGCCAGCGCGAAAAGCGATAGGCCTGGTGCCACACCACTTTTCAAGTAAATCGGCCCCACTCACGATCATTTTCCGCTGCTGCTCTCGATCCAAGTCGGCCATCTGGTCAGTGCGGCGAATCTCTTTGCCAGCCTGGATCAAGCCGTAATGAACATGGTTTGGATGTATATGTAATTGTACATCCTGACCGCGCTCCATCAGATACTGTGCCACCGGCTCGGTCTCGCCCGGCCAGCCAAGATCGGCATTGAAAGGTTCGAGGAAAAAGGTCGCCTTGAGGTCGTTGCGCGCCAAAATATCGCAGATCAGCGGCACACCGAGCTGCCGCCCACCGTACTCTCCCATCATCCCCAAGCGGGGAGAAACGGGTTTTACGCTGGGACTCCCCCACGCTCCACCCATGGAACATTCGACATCAAAGGTAATAAAAATACCAGGAAGCATAAACCCTCTCCTCGCTACACCCAAAAAACAAATCCGTCCCCAAGCAATACAGAAACATTAAAACAGAAAGTTCAAGGATTGCACCTTATGCGGCGATATCAACAATGAGCCTTATGCAAAATACACCCTAGTTTATATTTGGTTGAAAAAGCGGTGCCTACGGCTTGGCAAACGTCGTGTACATTTCCCGGTAGCGCTGTAACATCAGCTCTAGGGTATAATTCTCCAGGATGTGTTGTAGCCCGAGGTTGGCGCAGGTTTGGCGAAGGTCGGAGTCAGTAAGATAGTTTCGCAGCGTTCGAGTCAATCCATCCACATCGCCAGGTTCGATAATGACCCCGCAGCGCCCTCCATCCAGCAGGTCCTCCACGCACCCCACTCGAGTGCCGATGGAGGGGATGCCACAGGCCATGGCCTCATTGAGGGCATTGGGATGCTGCTCACTGTCACTTGAGAGGACAAAGAGATCCAGTTCGTTAAGGAACTGGGGCGTATTCTCGATGCGCCCAGGCAAGCGTAGGCGATCACCGAGGCCGAGGGCGGCGGCCAGCTCTGTTAATGCAGCACGCTCCTCCCCTTCACCGGCGATACGAATTTCCAGATCAAGCCCTTCTTTAACTAGCGGCGCGGCGGCTTCAAGAATAAGGCGATGGTTTTTGACCGGACGCAAATTGCCGACCGAGCCAATTATCAAACGCGCCCCCCGCGGCGAGGGAGCAGGGAAAAACCGGGTGGTATCGACCCCATTTGGAATGACCGCGGTACGTTCTAACGGCCAGCCCCAATGGTCAACCATCAAGTCGCGAGATTGACGACTCACGGTAAAGAGGTGAGTAGTCATACGCACCAGCACCATCGATGCAGCGCGGCGCCGCCAAGGCATGTACCCCGCCTTACCCAGACCATGAAAACTGTAGATGAGCGGCACCACCGGCCAAGTCAGAAATCGCCCCACGGCCACATCTGGCCAGGCCCCCCAGTTGCGGGCGTGAATCACATCAGGCTTGATTTTGTGGATCAGACGGGCTAGGCGAAAAGGAAGTTGAGGTTCGTTAGACTTAGTATGAAAAAAATGAATATCAACGTCGGCGGGAATCTGTTCGGCAATCTCCGGCTCGGCCTTGAGGCAGGCAATGGAGTGACGAAACTCATCACCATTCAGCCCTCTGATAACACGAGCTGTGGTCAGTTCCATCCCCCCCGCCAGCAGCCCTGGCAGCACATGCAAAACGTGAATTTTTTTATTATGTTCAGACATCTAACCTCCCTCTGACGTTGTCCTCGCCTAAAGTATCTGAGGTTGCAGAAAGTAATCGCTGCGCTTCTATTTCATTATCGAACGCGCGTTGCAGGCACACCGGGATGATCAACAACCACCAAAGATATTCGGTATAAACCAGAGTACCAGTCATTCCGTAGGCCAAAATTGCAAACAATGCGGCCATATACCCCATACTCATGAGCTGGAAATCCTTCTCAACCTCAGGAGGGAAAATGGAAGCATCACGAATACACTTGCGCAAAACCAGAAACGCATTGAAAACTAGCCAGATAAAAATCGAAAGGCCAACTAATCCCAGCTCGCCTGCGCAACGTACCAAGGTGTTGTGGGCATCGCGTCCTGGATGTAGCGGCTGATAATTGCCAATATTTTGGTAAAAATTTCCCGGTCCGACCCCTAGCAGTGGATGGGCCATAAGCATCTTTAGCCCCCCCTCCCAAATCTCCAAGCGCGACGAAGCGGAAGCATCACGTTCCTCACCCGCATCAACAACAATGGTACTGCTGCGCTCGACAAAGGCCTCATCAGAGAGATGAGCAAACCCTAAGCCTGCCGTGATGAGGCCGATCACTATTATCTTCCGATAGCGCGGTGCCGAAAAAGTCAGCGCTACCAGCATCCCCACGGCCAGTCCCAACATTGCACCGCGACAACGGGTGAGGATAATCGCGTTAGCGGCGAATCCACCCGCGAGAAATACCAGTGCCCGCTCCCAAAACCGCCGGCAATTCAAAAACTGACACCCTATGATAAAGAGCATTCCGGCCATAAAGCCGCCAAAACGGTTGGCGTCGCCGAAATCTGCCCCTCCCACCGATTCTAGTCGACCATGACTGAACGCCCGTAAAGGCACCTCATAAGCCTGCATTCCGAGAATAAGAGCGAAAATGACAAAACTCCAGGTGACAATTTTCAGTTTTTTTCTATCTGTTGCCACATGGGAGAGCATCAAAAGGAAAAAAGATATTTTGAGCATTTTCATGGTCGGGTGGTCGACCGTCGAGTAGCGCCCAACTGAGACCGACGAAGTAATAGCCGCCAACCAGACCACCTCGAGAAACGTCCAAACCAGCCATTCCTGTTTAACCAATAACTGCCCATATGCCAGCTTACTACGATTGATGAGGATGCTGAACGCAGATACGATTGCCAACAAAAAGGAATATCTCATGTTATAGCCAGATAACGGCGCATGCCACCATTGCCGCTCTGGACCGATACAGTAATGCCCCATATAGCCAATCAGCCCAACCAGTGGATTATATAAAGCCCCGAGCAGGGCAAAGGCAAACAAGCTGGCAAAGAGTAGCGTTCGCAATCCCATTGGTCACCTACCCGCCAAAGGCCCGGATCAGGCGTGCCGCCGCCGCATCCCAGGTCAGTTCGCTTACCACTGTCTCCCGACCTCGGTCGGCAATTTGCTTTCTTTTTTCTCGATCCTTTAGCAACAGGCAGGCTGCAGCGGCAAGGGCTGCAGGGGTATTCCCAAGCAAGAGGTTTTCACCATCCACGGCTGGCACCCCCTGACAGGCCAAAGGCGTAGCCACTACGGGCGCATTAGCAGCCCAGGCTTCAAGCAATTTATTCTTAATTCCCGTGCCGCTGCGCATGGAAAGAAGCAGAACGCCTGCATTCCACAAATAGGGGCGCATGTCTTCAACTCGCCCGGTCACGCTCACCCGCTCGGAAGCTAGAGCCTGCACCGCCGCCGAGGGCTCGGAGCCGACAATCTGCACATGAACCTGGGGCAGCTCCTTCCAAATAAGGGGTGCAATGTCTTGCACTAGATACTTTGCCGCCGTTTCGTTATTGGGGTTGCTCATATGACCCGTGAACACCACAGTAGGGTTTTCAGCGTCCACATTGGCTAGTTCCCCGGCAGGGTTATTGAAATATGCAATGTCCACTCCATTGGGCACAAACATGGTCTGCAGTGAGGGGTGGCGCTGGTTGAAACTCTCGCAATCTTCTTTGCTGACAAAAGAGGTAAATTGAACACGCTTCAGCATTTTTCGCTCAAGGTTGGCCTGCCCCCATTGGTTACGCTGTAAACGAAGTCGGTCAATAAGCTTTTCTGTCTTGAGCAAGCGCCGCCGACCGAATTCCAAAAATGGGTCGTCAACCATATCGAAAACTATTTTTGCCGAGGTTGCTACCTCGTCCGCATACTGAAGCACGCGACTGCCGCAGAGCACCACAACATCGTATCCAGATGAATTATGGTGTATTTTATTGGCGAATTCCTCGTCATAGGCAAAAGGTGAAAAAAGCAACCTACCCTTGCCTTTGTCAATATGCTTGCGCCCGATTCCTCGCTCCACGCCAACCCCGACCTCGGCGTAAGCACTGATCCCCTCGTCACTTTCCATACAAGATAGAATGGTTACAGATTCATCCATTTGCACTAGGGTTCTGGCCAAATGATAAACCCTGAGCCAGCGACCGTGAATGATTGGCCAAGGGAATTGAGATGTTATAAAAAGCCATTTCATCGGCAGGTTCCTTTCAAAATATGGGAGTCTTTATATCGCGGCGTCCTCGAACACACCTATCACCCGCTGGGCACAGGCTCCCCAGGTGTAGGCTTTCACCCGTTCAAATCCTCGGGCAACTAATTCCTGCCGCATCGGTTCGTCGCTCAACATCTGTCGCATCCCCTCGGCAATGCTTTCCACGCTATGCGGATCAACCAATAACCCCGCATCTCCTGCCACCTCGGGCAGACTCGACAGATTACTGGTCAACACTGCTGCGCCGCAGGCAAACGCATCCAGAAGGGGCAGGCCAAATCCCTCACTCAACGAGGGGAAGACCAGCATGGCGGCGCCACTCAACAACGCTGCAAGGTCCGACTCGTCGGCAAAACCGTGCAGCCGACAGCTCTCGGCAAGCCCAAGCTCATCCGCCAAGGTTTGAAAGTGGGAGAGGGCCGGCTCGCGGATACCGACCAGCAGCAATTGCCGTTCATTCCGCCCCTGTTGAGGCAATTGCGCCCAAGCTCTCAACACTTTCTCGGTGTTCTTGCGGGGCATGTCTGAGCCGAAACCAAAGGCATACGGAGACTCCAAGCGCAGGCCATACTTGCCCCTCACCGCCGCGAGCTGTGCAGCATCCTCCACCCGTTTGCACTTGCCGTCAGGAGCCCAGGGATTAACCACCACTCGATCCTCTGGGATGTCGCAAAATTCCACAATCTTCTGCTTACTGTAGGCGCTCGGAGTCAGAATCCGACGTGCTTTACGCGCTGTGCGACGCACCGATTCCCCCCAACGGGCAGAATCAGGAGTAAGCAGATGTGGTTCAAGAGGGATCAAATCGTGAATGGTAGCCACCATCGGCGCACCGGGACACCAAGGTCCAATGTTAGCTGGGGCATGGAACAAATCACCCTTGGCGGCACGCACTGCCAAGGGCAAGCGCACATGGGACCACAGCCCCCAGCGGTCACCCCTGATGTCGATGGTCTGATCGGTAATGTTGGTGCAGCCCGCAAAGGGATTCTTCCCGTTGCGACCACGATGAAACATGACAAAATTCCAGTCACTGCGCACCTTGGCGATTTTTCGGTATAAATCAACTAGGTTCTTTCCTGTACCGCGCGGGTGATGGGCAAAGGTGGTTCGAGCATCAACACATAATCGCATACACTTTCCCTTCTTCTTGCAAACGACGCCGGATAAAACTACTTACCTCGATAATAGCGGTCCCTAAGCTCATGATTGGCCCAGACAAAAAGCTGGGTTCGCCCCGGGAAGCTGAGCCAGGGCTTCCACCATTTCTTAACTTTCAGGGGTTTCCCGATGTTTTGGTAGGTCAAATTGGAGAGCATAGAGAGCAAAGCATACATCTTGATTTTGAACGGACCGGGTACAGGCATACCCTTTAGTATGAGATGCCGCGCAAAACTGTTCCTAGCCTCCGCACCTGACGGCCAGCGCAAAGGGCGGGTCGATGAGGTGTTCTTCTTGCGGGTGGCGAATGCACCTCGGAGGATGCCTGCTTCCTCAATGATTCTGCGGGCAATCGGCCGATCGTAGTCGTTCCCTATCATCCAGGGCAACATTTCTTCCGAGCTGGTAATTCTTCGGACGTCTTCCGACCTACGGATACCCCACCAAGGGACCACGCTGACAAAAACCCCTTCGATGAGGCGGAACTCGCACAGGAGTTCGTTGATACCTCCACGCGGTTCAATTTTTCTTTTGATCTTCAGATCCCACATCACATCCCCGTAACCGCCGCTAAAAAACAAACACAGCGGCTTCGGGTAGTCGAACAGAGAAAAATTGCGCGACCCAGGGATACCGGCCCCCGCCCAGAGGGCGATTTCATGCCGATAATTTTTTTTGACGTGTCGATGGAGTTGGCAGGTCATGCCTAGATGGTCAGCGATATGCTTTCCAGAATCCGACCCGCGCCAGAAGCTCGATGGATTAATGATGGACGCCGCCTTGGTGCAACCGGCATAACGAGAAACAATCGCGGTAGCGATGGAATCATATCCAGAGGAAAGACCCACCAGCATCTCGATAGGAAACGACCGGCCCGGGTCCCTAGCGTTAGTGCCGAGCTTGAGAGCGAGTGTTTTCAGATAGTCTTCGTAGGCGGCAAAATCGGAGAAATGAGGAGCTATCTCTGGCTTTTCAATTTTCTCGATCCGCCCTTCCCGATAAAGAAGATTCTTAAAGTAGACGATCTGCAGCGGTTCACTATCCGTAGGGATGGTATTTATGTGATTAAAGACCCCGATTTTCTGAACCGTAACCAAATCCTCGGTATAAAACGCATAATCGTGCCGCAGAGCTAAGCCAGAAAGCTCAAGCAAACCTGGTAAGGTGTTGCTGACAAAGATTTTACTCGCTTTCTGAACGTACCAGAGCCGGTCGATGCCGGTCGACGAACCGACAAAAACAACATCATTACCCCTTCTGCGAATGCCAGTCCCGAAAATCGCATCTGTTTGGTCAAAATCTCCCGATTCAAAATCGCCATCCCAAACGCCCTCTACAGTCCAATCCTGACGCACCTCGACCAGTGGTCCGTGTTGAACCACGAGACGTTCCTGTTCCTGTTCCTGTTCCGGTTCGAGCACCGCGACCCAGGCCAGTTTGGGCCAAGTTTCTTTAAGCTGAAATTCAAGATTCATCACAGACAATCAACACTCCTACAATCGTCACACAATAGTCAAAGTTCGCTTTTCTTTGCGAAGCAGCGAAACAAGGTGTTTTTCATTCCCACTCTGTTCTCTTTCGGCAGCAATAGAAAAAGCGCAATCACACACCACACTGCAACCGCCGAACCCACTTGCATAACAAAATCAACCCAAGTGGCCATTGGCCACAGATTTATCAGCCCAAGGCAGACCAGCGCAAAACACCCTGCCGCCACTGCTCCCGGCAGAATTACCTTAGTCAAAAACGTTTGCAGCGAAAAAGACATCCTGCGCGAAAGAAACACGGGCACCGAGATGCTTGCCACCAGCAATCGCGCCACCAAGGTTCCAGCAGCCACGCCAGCCAGCCCCCACCCCAAGGCCAGGACGAAAAACAGCGACAGCATCAAATTGACGCTGGCTTCGGTAATGGCGCGCATGGCATTGAAACGCACATGGCCCATAGCATTCAATACGCTCTGACAGGGAATCAAATACAGTGAGGGGAGCTTGGATAGGGCCAGGATCGTCATGACCGTAGCCGCCTCGGCGACGGAGGTCAGATCGAAGCCATCCTGCAACATCCACAAGCGGATAAAAGTATGCGAATAAAACGCCAAGCCGATATAAGCTAGCAGGCCGAAACACATGGAAATCTTCAGCTGCTTGTATAAAAGGTGCTGAACTTCCTGTCGCGCTCCACTTGCGACTTTGCGCTGCACCGCAGGGAAAAATGTACCGCTGATCATACTGATGAAAGGCGCGGAATAATAAACCAACATAGCCCCGACACTGTATTCGCGCACCGATGCAACGCTCAATACAGCTCCGACGATCACTAGGTCGCTTTGCCCGATAACCTTAACGGCAACGCTGGAGATAAAAGAAAAAACGCCGTACCCAAAGAGCTCTTTCATCCGGGTGCGCGAAAATAAAAAGGGAAAACTCCGCAGCCCCTCGTAGATAATCCCGGCCGCAATGCGATTGGCGACCAGGGCGAAAACATTGGCTAATATAATCGCCCCCGCCAGGCCCCAAAGCCCCCAGCCAATATGCAGGGTGTATACCGTCGCCATGGTTCGCATCAGCAACGCCAACATATCGATACTCCTGGCAATATCGAAGCGATCATGGGCGGTCAGCACACTGGAGTAGATCGCGGCTACGACAGAAAACCAAATATTGACTACCATCAGGGGCAGCAAGTATCGAACCGTGCTGTAATGTTCTGATGAGACGCCTTTGAACAACACCGGGAATAGCCAGCCCAGTAAAACGCCAGCCAGCAGAATCAGGCAGCCAGTGATGGTAAAAATCCCGAAGCCAGCGCGGATGGTTTCATCGACACCCACCCTATCCTTCTTGCCCAAGTACAAAGCGATATGTCGCCCGACACTGCCGCGCACGCCGATGTCAAAAAGCCCCATATAGCCGGCAAGAACACTCAGCAAGCTCCAGATGCCATAATTCACCGCATCAAGTTTACCGATCACGTAGGGAGACAGAAAAAACATTACTACTAGAGCCAAAGCGTGTCCGCCCCAGTTGATAGCAAGGTTGCCCAGTTGTGAACGCGTGCCGCTCATGGGCGCAACAATTCTAATAGAATCAGTGTCTTCAAGGTTATTGCACCAAATTTTTCAACGCTGCGACAATCGCTTCAGCCTTGATCAAATCCATGCAATGCGGCTCAATGTCGCAATTACGCCGGTAACAAGGGGCGCAGGGGAGTTCGGTAACCAGCGTCACTCCACAGTCGAAGAGGTCGATCTCCTGCGCGCAGGTCGGCCCAAACAGGGCCACGGTCGGCACGTTTTGTGAAACAGCGACGTGTAGCCCGAGGGTATCGCCCGTCGCCACCGCGGCGCACTGACCAACAATCGCGGTGAATTCCAGCTCAGCATTGCGAGTTCCTGTGGCATGCAGTCTTCCGTCACATTGGGCATTGATCCATTCGTTCAGCTCCTGCTCGTCCGGCCCGCCGAGCAAAGCCACGCCATATCCCGCATCGAGCAGTAATCGAGCCACTTCAACCCAGCGGTCGCTCCCCGGAGCCTTATGGGCAAAAACCCGCCCAGCGCCAGTGTTCAACCCGATGATGGGGCGATCGCCTGCTTTCCAAGGGGCGAAAAGTTCCTTGGCGCGGTTGATAGCAGCTTCGTCAGGGTAAAGGCGATAAGGTTCGCGCACATAATCGAATCCTAAAGCTTCATGGATCAGTTCGGGATAGGTCTTGGTATTGTGGCGAAACTTGAGGTCGTCATCCAAGCCCAACTCAAAATACGTCTCGACTCGAGTATCCGTCGGCATCGCCGTCCCCCACTCGGACATTTTGATGCCGCGCTTATCGGGGGAGCGCAGAGCGTTGCATAGGCCAGTGGGACCGGGTTCCTTATCGAGGGAGATCACCAGATCAAAAGTCTGATTCTGCACCGCCGTGACCCCTTCAGCATCAAAGGCAAACAACTGGTCGATAAAGGGATGATTTTTGAGGATGCGCACCCCGTTGGGCAGACTGATCCAAGTAATATGGGAACTTGGATAGTAGCGCTTTAATGTGGGCAGCAAGCAGGCAGTGCGCACCACGTCGCCCAAGGCACCCAGTTTAATGATTAGGATGCGATGGCCCATGGGCGAATAATTGCTGCAGGTGCAGCGTTGCTTGAAACGGCAGGGACGGTCTCCCATATAGTTGCGACAATCCAACGCAAGTTCAAATTTCATAAAATTCACTTCCCCTTTATCGAGCTATTATTTGCCACGGGCTAAAACCTGCCAGCAGCGCACCATGTCTTCGCGCGCTACCTCGCTTTTTGTCTTAGCAAGTGCGGCATAGTTGCGCAGTACGGATTGTCGATCGCGCATCAAGTCCCCAAGGATATTTCGGACATCATGAACTTCAAACAGGGAGTCGGGCATCTCTTCGCCATTGCCGACCATGACCAGCTCTTGACGAACCCCCATCTGCTCGCCAAGCGCCCCAACTTTGGGGGCATACACCAAAGGCACGCAAGGAACGCCAGCAATCAGAGAAAATACCACGGCATGGTATCGCATGCCGATGAACGCACGGCATTGAGCCACACGCTGAAGAATTGCCATGGGGTTATCGGTCCATGGCTCCACGGGAACCCCAGCGGTTGCACCAATAGCACTCAAAAACGTGAAATCATCGGGTCCGAATGGAATCAAAGCGATGCTTTCGTGCTCTTTTGACAAAGCGGCAACCAAGTCAATACATCGAGCTTTATAGGCGGCGCGATGTTTAGCGGTGGCATCTCGGTTATGGGCCTCATCGAAGAGAGGACGAAAGTTTATGCCAAGATCCGATTTTACCCGTGCCGTAGATATTGGCAGCTCCTGCACTTTCATTGCGAAGACAACATCTTCGGCCAAATGAACACGCTGGGGGTTGATCCCAAGTTCAAGCAAGGCCTGATAACTCTGCTGGTCACGCACGGAGCAATATGTCACCAAATCCTCAATCAATTCACGCGCGGCCAACCGGTCAGATTCGCGGGTCATCAAATCAGCCCCAACAGCCAAAAAAGCAACCGGCCGGTTCCCGGACAATTTGGCCATAGCGCGCACTGTCGCATGGCGCTTTACCATGCGGCCCGGCACATGGTCATTGAGCATGCCCCCCCCGCAGTAAATCTGCCCACCCACATTTAGCCGCGCCAAAAGCAGCTCAACCCCATGTCTGGCCCAATAGCCTTTGCCATACCAGAGGCCGGCCTTGCCGGCAGCAAAATCGATAGGCGGCAGTAAAAGCGACCTGACCCCATGCACCAAGCGCGTGTGCGCAGGATTGCTTGAAAAGACAACGGGTTTGGCATTTTGAGGAAGATGTTGAAGTACAGAAGCGAGAATCGCTTCATCACCGACATTATGCCGACCGATATATCCATTAATCCAGGTAACCATGCGTATCGCCTTGACTGTTAAAATTTTTATACTCACAAACTGTGCCAATTTTGCTTAAAATCAACATGGGATATATTCTATTGTCCGATTCCGTTTATGCCTATGGTGTCCCTACACAATCAACCACGATACTTTGCGTGTATTTTCTCCCAAATGGATCCATCAGCGTCAGTAACCAGTTTTCCCCGCAAACAGCCTTATCTCCCAGATAAAGGGTCGGCCGCGCATCAAAGGTTGGACTGATCATCTTCTTCCCTTCTGGGGACACTGCTTGAAGTTGAGCCACTTGCGGGTGCGCTGCGGTGGTACCTAAATCCACTTGCAGCCAGACTTCTTTTGCGTGCGCACCCTTTACCACCTGAAAGCTGACATCGTTATCCGCGTCAATATATTTAGGCGCGTGGGGAAGAATCGGTGTTGCGGGCAATTTCATGAGTGGATCTCCCACAAATGTTGTAATCCACCCCAAGTTCATTTGATTCATCAACCAGGCTTCCCCCAGGGTTTTGCCGCGTGATAATGCCGGATAAAAAACCGCATCATCCCACCAGCTTTTATTGTGGATATGCGGAGCTCCGCGATAGACCTTGGCCGCACCTGCCGTTGCGCTCACGCCACGTGCCAGGTCCGTGCGCATCTCTCCCTTGTTCCAGCCATTGTGCGAAATCACCGTTGCGGCAACGCCCCCGGGGAGATAGGAAGTATCTTCGTTTAAAAATCCTTCTTCCGGAGCAAGTCGCCCCCATTCCAGCAGATTTTTGCTCTTGCCGCCGTAATATAAATGGCGGTAGCCCTGCTCCCACAAATCCATCCCAGTCTTAGAACGGGACAGATAACCTGTGCGTTTTTTAGTTTGAGGATAACCCTGTTCAGGCAGTATCCCCATGTTGGGGGAAGCATACGTTGAGGCATACACGGCACGACCAATCAGGGTTTTGGCCTGCAATGGATCGGGAGCATCGATGCGGCTGACAAAGTAGAGAAAACGCTCCGGATGCTGACTGCGGTTTGCTACGGTATAAGCTAAAGGTTGAGGACCACTATCGAACGTAGGGTTGGCGGTGTAAAGCTGAGGATGGGCGAAAAGGTTGGCGGTACCTAACAAGGGCCACGCTTGTGGAGAGCGCAGAAAATAAGCACTGAAAGGTTCCTTTCCTGCAAAACGGTAGCTCTGAATTTTGCACCCAGAAACCTTGTCTAGATCGTAATAGAGTAATTGCAGGCGTTGCCCGAAATCGAGAATAGAGCCAAAGTTGTTGATCTGATTTGTTATTCCACGCGCGATGCCATACGGGGCGACGGCAGTACGCGGCAGCCCGTAACACACCACCATAAACAAGATGTGATCCTTGAGCAGGGTGCCATCAGGACGCGCATGTTGCGGATCTTCAAGAAATTCTTTGACGGGCTGAGCCACATCTTCAAGAAAGTTTTTATCATCACGTTTACCGTCGCGCCCTGTATGTGAAAGTTCCACCGCATCAATGTCAACATAGTCAGCCTTCCAAGAATGTACCTTGCCTTTCTTGTCAGTACAGGAAGCTTTGAGAGTCAACGTGCCGGCGGCAAAACTTTTTCCATCTAGGCGAACAGTCCAAGCATCGGTGCTGTTGAGAGCAATTTTCCCTTGCGCCACAATCGAGCCATCTTTGACCAGGACCAGATCTTTTCCTTTTTCGGGCACTAGGGTCATCTGCAGGCTGTCCATCTGCCAGGATGAGTGACCTCCCGGGAGAACAAACTCCACCAGACTGCTGTCGCGCAACTGATCCTCGCGCAGCGTTGGCCCAAACAGTGAGTTACGCTTAAACACAACACCCGCCTGATTATCGGCACTGTCTTCCGCTAGATGGTCGGAATCAAGATGGTGGACTTTGTCGATAATTTTAATTCCGTGCTTGCAGTGCAGTCCCAATATATAAGGTTTTTCACCACTGGTCTGGTCGGTGTGCATATCCACGTAGTGGGTTGCGATCTCAAGTGAATCTTGTCCCGGTGCAGTCAGCGGTTCGTCCCCGTGCCAATCGGCGTTATATAGCACCAGTACCTGAGATGGGGATGGATAAATGGCTGCCAAAGCACCTGATGCAAAACCCGGAACTCCTGCCAAAACAACTAAAAAACATAGCGTTAGGGAGCAAACTTCAATTCTTGACATTACAAGTTCCCTCCACGTAATTCCCATGATTTTCCTGATCCTCCATCCAAGCATATCGCCTTGAAAAATATCGTTTCAACACTGCCATTCCAGCATGCTCGACAAGGTTTTTTGCAACGTTTTCGTGCTGTTAATGCGCCAGCCGGAACGCCGAATTTTCGCTTTCAGACATCGGCTCCACGTGGTGAACTGCAGTTCCATCTGCAGCGGGGTCGGAAACGTAAACGGTTTTTTTTCCATCAATGTCCGGATAGCGCGTTGTACAGCGTGTTCAATCTCATTTTCAACCACGGCAGGATGCTTGCTAAGGGCGCAATGGCGCCCAAAACCTTCTTTTGTGACCACCGCCTCCAGCCACGGCATATGATGTAGCGCTTCCGCACAACCCTGCTGGTCGCTGACAACACAGATAACCGGCACACCCAGCTCGCCCGCCACTGCTGCATCCAGGGCAATCTCCCCCACCTCCAACCCATTGACCCGAATGCTACGGTACGCTGCGGAACAATAGGTGTGCGCCAGAACGCCACACGGGCTCCCCGCCTTGGCATGATAACCAAGCAGCAATACCCCAGCATAACTGGCATCCAACTGGGGAAAGCGCCGCGCAAAGCCAGTTCCGAGCACAATTTCACAGCGCGAATCCAGTTGCTCAAAGAGCAGGTTCGCTCCATCGCCATGATTATCCCAGACCGCAACCTGCTGCGCCCCACACTCAAACAGGGCGCGCAGCGCTGCATTGGTCTCCCGGGTCGCCTCCTGCCGCGCAAACTCCATATTGGCGGAGTGGCTCAAAGAGGTGCCGGGCTCACCGACAACACACGCGACCCCTTCACAATCAACGGCAAGCATGAATTTCATTTTTTGCCCCTTGTTGGTCACTAAAAAAAGTAAATCGGCGGCTAAACAGAAAACTCTCTCTTTCGATACATCTCTTCGGCCACCTTGCTGATCACCGGTCGATATTTACCCGAGCGTGCCGCCTTGATATCCTCAACCAGTTCGACATGAATCCAATCATCCCCACCCATGCGCTGAGCCGCTTTAATTTTGACCTGTTCAATACCATCGGGAGGAAACTGCTCATTAACCACCAGGCGAATCAAGATGGCACCAAGCTTCTCCTGAATCACCTGAAATTTAACGATCCCTTTGACCGCGCGCGCAATATAGATAAACGAATACCCAACCACCCACTTCCCCGCTTTGGTGACGATAAACTCAACCGCACGCCCACCGCTGATGGTGATGGAGGAGAGGGTCCGGCCACAAGCACAGGGCTGATGCGACAGGGTGACGATGTCGCCGGTGCGATATCGAAACAGGGGAAATGCCGGGCCAACAATATTGGTGGCCACCAGCTCCCCTTCACCCTCTGTGGGTTGCAAGGTTTCGGGGTCAATGGTTTCGAGAAGCACCTGCTCATCCATGCAGTGCATGGTGCCGTGGGTGCACTCATGTCCGATGAGGCCCGCCTCGCGTAATCCGTAGGAATCATAAACCGGCACCCCGAAGCCCCGCTCGATCAACTGTCGATCCACGCTGGAGAGCAATTCGCTGGTGGTGGAAATAAGTTTCAGGCCTCGGCTTTTCAGTTCCGTTAGATCGATCCCCAGTGTTTGCGCCATACTGACCGTAAGGACAAAGGTGCTTGGATAGCCGAAAATACATTTGGGCTGCCACTTGAGCCATTGGGCGAAATAGCTCTTCAAACGCGCAGGGGTTACTTCAAAGCCGTTGGTCAACGCATCGTTAATCAACCAATCCCGCACACGCTTGATCCGGTCTTGCTTGCTCAACTCAATGGGAGAACCCCAGTAATATAGCTCTTTTTCTCCGCGCCGCATCCCCACCCACTCATGTCCGCGCATGCGCGCCGCATTGATCTGCGCTTCACGCGTGGAAGAGGTGTAAAACTCCAGCGCCTCGTTGGTGGAACCACTGGTACGCACCAACTGCACACGCTTGCCCTCATCTTTCCAGACCATCTCCTCGCGGTGAGCACGAATGATCTCTTTGTCCAAAAATGGAAAACGCTGCAGATCCGCCAAGGACTGCACCATTTGCGGTTGCAGCTGATTTTGCTCCATGAGGGTGCGCCAGAACGCAGTGTGTTGGTAGGCTAGTTGAACACTTCGCTGCAGGCGCGCGACTTGCAATTCCTGCAAGCGCTCCTGCTCCCAGCGTTCAGACTCCAGCAATTGCGCCAGAATCGCAAAGCTATCCCGGCCGAGTAGGCGTTCTTGCCATTTAAAGAGTTGACGTGCAACAACTGGGAACATAAAAACCTCGCTTTTTTGCCAATGATTTGCTTATGTCCGTGTTTAATTCACAATCTCGTGCCCGCGCGCGCCGAGTTTTTTGAGCATCTGCTTGAAATCAGCAAAGAATGGTTTTGGATCGGTGAACAGCCATGAATCGTCCTTGGTCCAGGGGCCGCAGTGCCACAGCACCGTCAGAATCGCCTCAATGCGCCCGAGGTGGGTTTGCCCAGGGGGCAACTCGTCTCGACGGAGTTGGCCTAGAAGCCAGTTGGCTTCACCGCCGAGAATCCTGGAACGCAATCCGAGTTTATAGGGAGTTTTACCCATCTTTTCCGGTTCAAAATAGCTTTGCCATAGATTAAAAGGTGCCTCAAACCCGGCCATAACCACCGTCGGCAATCCCCCGCTGAAGCGCGGATTGATCTCCAGAAAGATATACTTCCCTGTTGAGGGTTCGTAATGGAACTGCACCCCGGCAATCCCCTGCCAGTTGAGGGCTTTAAGCAACTTAACCGTGTCATCAATCACTGGCTGATGATGACAGCTGATGCGCTGTACGGTGACCCCTCCGGCCAGAGGCATGTGATGCTCACCAATGTAGTCACCACTCTGAAACATCTCGCCTTCGTGCATCAAGATTTGCACATGCTCCTCCGCCCCCGGATGGTATTCCTGTACTAAAACATTGTCGGCAAACGCTTCATACTGGCGCTGCAACTTAAGCAATTCTTCTAGATTGCGCGCATAGGCTGCTTTGACGGGCACTTTCCCGGCATCGACATTTTGCCTGCGAGTGCGTAACACCAGCGGATACTGCAGCGCCGTTTCCGGCCCGGCCAACATAAATTCATCAAGGCGCATTCCCTTAGCTACGGGGATATTCAGTTCAAGACACTGCTGATGGACATAATCCTTGTCGGTGGCCTTATCAAAGTTCTCACGCGACGGGGAAAAAAGATGGATCTGCGCAGCATCGAGTTGCTCACGCAAGGAGATAAGACGATTATGCATCCCTTCTGAAACCGGCATGATGGACCCAACATCGAGCTGGCAAGCCAATGCAAGAATTTCCGCGGCGAAATCTGGTTGATGCGGTTTGTTCTCTAGAGTCCAGGCACTGGCGCTGTAGCGACTATGGGCTGATTGACCTTGCGAGGTATTGGTGATGGCATGCACTTCAAGGCCATTGCGCGCTAAGCTGCGCACCACCCACAACCCGACCTGAGTATCCCCAACGATGGCGAGAACTCGGCGGTTGCGATCCTGTTGCTTCAATTTTGGATTAAATGGTTTAACCTGTTGCATGAAAACTCCAGTTCTAAGGACTAAGGACTTTCTGAAAAACCCGCATAACTTCCTCTGCCACCTGTTCCCAACTGCGTACGCCGCTGGCGGATCGAACCATTGATGCATTCCACTTGGTTTCCAGAACCTCACGCAGGGCATGTTGTAAAGGAGCAACCTCCTGCGGCGCCACCATACGTCCGCACTGTGGTTGGGGCAGAATATCGGGCACGGCGCCGACATCGGTCGCAACCACTGGCGTACCGCAGGCAAGACTTTCAAGCACAGCATTGGGGCACCCTTCCCGGTAAGAAGCGAGCACACTGGCATCTGCGGCGGCGTAAAAATAAGGGATTAGTTCATACGGCTGACGTCCGGGCAAGATCAGACGTTCGGCAACGCCATGGGTTCGAGCCACATCCAGCAGCTGTTCCTCACTCCCCCCTTGCGCCCCGCCACCTACAATAACCAGGCGGACATCATCGGGCAGAGAAGCTAATGCTTCGATCACTTCGTGATGCCCTTTTCGATGCCCGAGATGGGCTACGGTCACCAGTAGGCGTCCAGTGAGGGGCAAGTTGAGCTTCTGGCGACACTCCTGCTGATCTCGAACCTGAAAGTGCTCCAGATCCACCCCATTAGGGATAACCACTACACGCTGTGCATCCGCCCCCAGACCTACCGCCTCTGCAGCCATGCGTGACGAGACGCTGATAATCGCCTGCGCCCCCTGCAATGCTCGACTGCATTGACGCGCTTGATTGACACTTTTCAGACATTCATACAGCTTGCCGCGCAACGTAATCACGTATGGTATTTTGAATTTTTGCGCCAGTAGGGCAACCCCAACCCCATCCGGCCAGATAAAGTGGGCATCTAGGATATCCGGCTGCCAACTTTGCCGCAGCGAATCGAGCCAGGGATGCAATCCAGCAGCATAAAATCTGGCGTCGTAATTTTTAAGAAATTTGGGGATATAGAAAAAGCGCGGCCGGAAAACAGCCAGAGCATTCCAACGCTGTTCTTTTTCTTGATCTGGCGCTTGCGCGAGCAAAGGGAACCATGGCACTGGAGCACACGCTTTCAGCTCAGCATGCTGTGCCATGGCGGCAAGACGTTGATACACAAAAATCCCCCAAGAAGGGTTGTTCATATTGGGGAAACAATATGAGAACGAAAGCACCTTCATCCGCGCACCTGATGAGGAGCATCGGCGTTTCCAGGGGCACAGATTTGATCACAGAGGTGCGCGTAGATATCTTGATATACAGCTGTAGTCTGATGCCAGCAGTGATGTTCGCGCACCCAGTTCAATCCCTGCTGCTGCAACTTCTCGCGCAGCTCGTCATTATCGAGTAGAGTCTGCAAACTCAACGCCAGCGCCTCTTCATCGCCGGCCTTGAACAGCACCCCGGTCTCGCCAGCACGTATCAGCTCTTTATGTCCACCCACATCACTAGCCACCAATACTTTACCCATGGCCATTGCTTCCAAGGGTTTGAGTGGTGTGACCAGTTCGGTCAGGCGCATGGAGTAGCGGGGATAGGCCAGGATATCGATCATGGCGTAGACACCCGGTACCCGTTCATGCGGAATTCTCCCCGGTAGCACTACACGTTCCGTCAACCCCAGCGCCGCAATCAATTCGTTCAACTCGGCCTCCATTTCGCCGCCACCAACCAGCAACAGCAGCGTATCCGGCTGATGTGCGGCGATACGGGCAAACGCACGTACCAACAGATCAAGCCCTTCGTAGCGATAAAATGAGCCGATGAAACCGATCACCTTTTTACCGGAAAGCGCCCACTGCTGCCGGTACTCTGCATCGGCGGCGCAAGGTTTAAAATCATCCGGATTGACCCCGTTGAAGACCGGGGTAATTTTCTGCGCGGGAATGCCGCGCTGAACCAGATCATCCTTCAGGCCATCACACAGGATGGCAATATGGTCCGCGCGGCGGCATACCATGGTCTCAACGTTCTTGGTCAAGCGATAACGCAATGAACCTTCATGCGTGGTGCCGTGATCAACGGCAGCATCTTCCCAGAAAGCGCGAATTTCATACACCAGCGGTAATTTGAGCTTACGTGCCACCCACCTCGCCGCAATGGCATTGAGCACCGGCGAGTGCGCATGCAAAATGTCGGGCTTTTCTTGCAGTGCAACTTGATAGATGCGACGCGCCAAGACATACATCAACCATGTCTCGCTGGTGATCGGCCCCGGCAACGAGCGGGTGGCGCCACTGCGATAATAGGTAAAGCCGTTGATCTCTTCCTTGTCACTCCATGCGCCCTTCCAGCTCTGTTCATGTTTTGGCGAAGTGACAATCACCGGCTCGTAGCCCAGGCTGCGTTGAGCGCGAAACAAATTCTGGCTCCGAAAGGTATAACCGCTGTGTAACGGCAAGCTATGATCGAGAATATGGAGAATTTTCAACTTAAAACCCTTCAATTTAAAGTTTTATGTAGCCACTCAAGAAGCAGTGTCGATAATTTTACTCAAACGCTGCAGGTGAGAGGCCCAGCTATGTTCCCGCTCCACATATGCTCTGGCTTTGCGCCCCAACTCCTTGCGCCGCACTTCATCATGCAGAAGTTCGACAATCACGGCAGCCATCGTTTCCGCGTCATCGGCAATAAGCAACTCCTCACCATTGACGGCGCTAGTCCCTGTTGCTGCGCCTCTGGTCGCTACTACAGGCCGCTCCATAGCCATAGCTTCGAGAACCTTATTCTGAATTCCACGTGCGATCAGTAAAGGCACCACACAGATCGTGGCGGTCGCCAAATATGCACGCATATCGGGAACCGTGCCAGTCACCTCCACGCCGGGAATTCTTTCCAGCGCGCGGATAGCTGGGGTAGGATTGCGCCCCGCAATACAGAACGAAGCTGCGGGCACCTGCTGACGCACCAGTGGAAAAATTTGTTCGGCAAACCACACCGCACCCTCGATATTAGGCCAATAATCCATGGCCCCGGAAAAGACCAGCTTGGATGGTGCGGTGGCAAAATGTTGCTGCTCTACACCAGCCAGAGAGAAATAGTCGAGATCGACCCCGTTCGATAATGCCTCGACTTTATCCACCGGCATGTGTTCGCCCAAAACCTTTTTCTCTTCCTCACTGACTAGAAAAACCCGATCAAAGTCGCTAACGATACGCTGCTCTAGAGCGCGTACCAGTCGAGCTTCGCGTCGATATAGCCAACGCATAAAGCCGCTTTTCTTTTCGGCATATTCCAGCCATTTCTCCGAATCGACGTCGATCAGGTCGTCTAACAGGGTGATCTGATGAAAGCGTTGCGGCCAATAGCGAGAGCGAAATACGTAGTCTGCCGTAGAGGAACAAAAACACAGAATCGCAGCAGGGGTCTGGGTCGCAAGATAGTCATCAAATATTTGTTGCAGAGCACCCGCATAAAAACACTCTTGCGAGAAGGACCGCCCCGTAATCAGCGCCATTCCAGCGTGAAGACGCATCGACTTCGGCGTACGCACCAGATAATGCACCTGCTGAACTACTTGCTGCAGCACTGGGATATATTGGCAATCCTGTGGATCATCAATAAGACAGATCAGGGTGACCCGATAGTGCTGGGCTAGATGCTGCAATATATGCCAGGTTCTTATTTTATCGCCCTTATCTGGTGGATAGGGGATGCGATGAGCGAGGACGACAACTTTTTTTTTCATAACGAAATATACTTTCTAACTTTGGGCCCAAGGGCGTTGGCAACAGGGAGCGGCAGTTTCTGCCACAACTTTGCTACCAGGCTTGTACCTCGATTTATTGCCCGCTGACGTAAAGACGGCGATTCAGTCTGTGCTTCCGCGCCCTGCCCGAGTTGTGTGGGCAATTCATACCAGTAAAGCGGTTGCGGACTTGCACCCCACTGTTTTTTAAACCGATAGGTTCCTTCGTCGGGTGTTGAGCGCCCAAAGTCAAACTGCGGGTAGCCGTGGTCACACGCAAAAGATAGAAACGTCCAATACAACAACATGTTGGGGTTCATTTTATTGAAGCGCTGCCGCGCCGAAGCCCAAGGGATCACCACCAAATTGGGGTGGAGCAAAATAATTCCGGCTGCGGCAACCTCTCCCTGTGGCGTATATACCACCGCGATTCGGCACTGTTCACCGTAGGCGCTAACGATAGCTTCAATCCAGTGGCGGCTATGCACCGGAGATCCGAGATCGCGCATGTTTTCTGCAAAAACCATATAGAATTCATGTATCAGCTCCATCTGCCCCAGTTTTGCCGTAAGACCATCACGCTGCGGTTTGTTTATCTGGCTGCGCACTTTGGCCTTCATGGAGGCAAGAAGCGTTGAGCTGTCTGCAGGTAGTTGGAGAATCATCCTCACCTTGGAGGTAAGATTGGCCTGTTGCGGTAACAGCGGCATGGCGCAACGTATTAAGCATTCCCTCTGCGTTGTTTCGGTCGCATATCTAACCAAGGCTGTCGCTATTTCCGCGGTATCGGCTACAACACCTCCCGCATCACAGTAAGGCAAAGAGATTAGGCGCGTACCACGTAACGGCACGCAAAAGGCAATGAGTGGCAAGACTCCGCAAATATTATCTTCCGACTCCGCCAAGAGATAATGGGACTGATAGGCGTAGGCCTCCTCGACCGCCTGGCGCCAAGCCCATAACTGATAGGGCAACCCATCAGGATGTTCTGTCACATATGCATCCCAGACTACGCGGTCAGCTTGCGTTGCCAGGCGGAATCGTAGCTGCTTCATGTCACATTCAGTCCCGCTTTAATGGTATCAAAGTGAAAATCCTGCATTAACCGCGCAAAACGCGCCTCGGTCTTGCTCAGATTGAGGTAATGCCTGAAGTTACTTTTCCATCCCGCTCCTCGCATACGCGGTTGCTCTGGATCTAACTCCCACGGATGGAGATAGAAAACAAAGGGCTGCTCTTCCTTATTATTCAGCTGGCGCAAACCCCACCGAGTTACGCCGTAAGGCAGAAGGCGGAAATAACCACCACCAGCAATGGGCAGATTTCTCCCGCCCAGACGCAACGTGGAGATAGGCAACTCTCTGATCGCAGGCTGCACATCTTCAGATGCTCCGGCGCGCCAAGCTCCGTGTGTGTCTCTAACGGCGAACCCGGCAAAACGTGGCCAGTCAGCCAAACCATAAAAATCGTGTTTAACCGGAAAGATGCTTGAATCGTAGCGGTATCCGGCTTCGAGTAGTTCATCGAAAGCCCAAGGCGTATGAGGCGAAATAGAATAACTCGGTGCGCGGTAACCAGTAACGCACTCCCCAGAAATTTGTTCGAGTTTATTCTTGGCGTAGCGTATATCGTGGCGGAATTCCTCGCGGGATAACGTGTTGACACGTCGATGTCCATGTCCGTGACTTGCAAGCTCATGACCGGCAGCAACAATACGTCGAATAAGATCGGGACAGCGCTGCGCAACCCAGCTCAACACAAAAAAAGTGGCGTGGGTTTGATGTTGTTCCAACAATTCAAGTATCCTGTCGGTGTTGGCTTCAAAGCGCCATTCCCGATCCTGCCACGTTGCCGGGGGCGATACCTTTTCAAACGCAGAGACTTGAAAGTAATCTTCCACATCGATGCTGAGCATGTTCGTTATGGGGCGTTTTTGGGCCACATCAATGTCAGCCTTCATGCTCAGTTCTCCCTCTCCTGAGATATTGACGAGGCAGACGGTGCCCCCAGGTGTTCCGCAATTCTCTCAAGAAGAATGTCTATCCTCTGCATCTGCTTCAACTGCATCTGGTGTAACTCTAAGCGCAACGTACGCTCTTCACGCGTCTCCAGATGAGCTAAAACAGCTCCATCTTCTCCCCACACTCTCTCAATTCGAGTAAGAAAATCTGCCAGTTGTTGCCAATCCGAAACGTTTTGCTGCGGTGTGGGATAAATTGCCCCACCTGCCTCCCCCGTTGATCCGGTTTTATCCCAGGTGATATCTCCGATCACCTCTTTGAGCATTTCCAGACTCAACTCTCGACCCTGCTCCGCAAACACGCACAGGAGAGCAAAGTCACAAAACTGATTGATCAATCGAGGGACCCCCCCACTGTAGTGGTACATAAGATCAAATGCCCCTGCGTGCCAGATCACGGCTTCACGATTCCCGGCAGTCTCCAACCGGTGATATATATAGCCCTCTACCTCCTCGCGGGTCAGAGGTTCGAGCTGACAGTGAATTCCTATGCGCTGGCGCAACTGACGCAACTCCGGTCGGATGATCAATTCCACCAGCTCAGGTTGCCCAACCAGAATGATCTGCACCAGCTTAACCGTGTCGGCTTCGAGGTTAGACAGCAAGCGGATCTCTTCCAGAACCTCTACAGATAAATTTTGCGCTTCGTCGATAATGATAAGGGCCCGCCGTCCTTCTGCGTGCAGAACGACAAGATGATCATTGAGATCCCGTAGCAGTGCGACCTTATCTTTCCCTTCAACTTCAAGTCCGAAATCCTCATTGATCATAGCCAGTATCTGAGCTGCATCTGCCCGGGTATTAAATACCCGACAAAGAGCGATATCTTCATCTAGATCGTTGATAAGATTACGGATAAGCGTAGTTTTTCCCGAACCTACCTCACCTGCAAGCAAGATAAAACCAGCCCCCTCCTGCAAGCCATAGGTCAGGTAATTAATCGCCTTTTTATGCGAATGGCTCTTAAATAGAAAATGAGGGTTCGGCACCAGCTCAAACGGTTTGGTGCTTAATCCAAAGTAGGCTTCATACATCCACGCACCTGTGAGTAATTGATTGTCCGCAACGTAAAGGGCACGCTACCAATGCAGCGCCAGTTGCACGTAAATTATGTTGTTAGTGTAATTTTCTAATTTATGGTTTGAATCATTGCGATTATAGGTATATCCAAGTGAAGCACGTCCCACGCGCAGTTCACGGTATAAGGCAACAAGCGCCCCATAGCGCTGATGCTCTTCGGCATAGATGGGGGAGTCTTCTTCATAATCCGCATAGCGTAATAAAGTCCTCACCCCATATTTAGCGCTCAAGGGAACCTCTGCGCTGAAACTCCCCCCCCAGACATCATCGCTGCGCTTGCGTTCAAGGTAATCCTCACGCCGGCTAAAGAGTTCAATAGTAGCCAGGATGCGGTCGTGATACCCAAGGGCACAAGAATACTCCTTTTGTTTGCGCGCCCCATCTTTTACGCTGGCGGTTATTCCTTCCTGATAGGCAAGGGCCAGCCAGTGTATTCTAGAGAGCTGGTAATCCATGCGTATTCCCATCAGGTTGGTATCGTAATCGTTACTGAACGCGTAATCGAGCCAGGCACGCCCGTAATTTGCACCAAAAACAAGCTGCTCAAGCGGTTGCCAGTACAAGCCCACGCCGATATCACGTCGATCATATCTTTCCGCTCCGGTGTCATTTGAAAATGGATCAAACGGATCTTTGGGGCGGTACTGGGTAAAACCTCCGTTAACGCTGGCGCTGATATGTGGCGTCAGTGCTTTGGTTAGGGTGGTGCTGTAACGATGAAATTCTGCGTCGTCCCCTTCCGCTTTGTCGTACCAGAGGTTTTGATACAAATAATCTAAGCGGAATTGAAGGGTGCTGGTGAGGTCAAGGAGCATAAATGGGTTTATTTCCAAGCGGTTACTGTCGGTGAGATTGGTAAGATTATTCCCTATTCCCCCTTTGTTCCCCTCGTCGATTGCCACCCGTTCGTAGGTATCACTGATACGCAAAAACACAATGTCGCGATAAAGATTAAAGAGTGATTCCAATCGCGTACCTTGACTCGGACGTAGATCGTCTTTTTCGCTGTATTCAAGATATTTTTCATATTCGAGGCCAAGGTGAAGATCAAGCTCAAAAAACCGGGCTTCCCAGCCAATCGCTAATCCTGCAGTTGCCAGCGTGATAAAGTCACTTTTCGCCTTATATTCTAAATCAATATTGTCGTTATACTCTTCACGCAGAGAAAAAAAAGGCGCGACCCGAATATCGCTCCAAGCTACGGAGCACATCGGTAGATATGCGACAAACAGGGCCAAAAGTGTCTTTCCAAATTGAATGGCATATCTCCGTTGCGACGATAAAAACTTGTTGATTTTGTGTACCCATACATGGAAAAAACAACGGGCTAGGCTTTGAACTCAATGTCGCCTAGTCCACTGGCCTAATTAGTTGTCTTTATATCCGTAGTAACCGTAATACCCGTATTTGTACTCCTTGGTTTGCCTAACCGCATTGCATATCACGCCAAGCAAGTTGTGGTTTTTCAGCAATCCTAGAGACTTGTTCAGTTTATCCATAGAGGTGTATCCCTCTCGGACTACAAGCAAAACCCCATCGACAACATTCGCAATGTATTGAGGTTCCGCAAATGGCAACAAAGGAGTGGTATCCACTATTATGTAGCGATTGGCATACCGATTTTTAATCTCCTCAAGCAAGTCTTGCATTTTTTTGGAGGAAAAAAGTTCCACTGGATTCGGAACCATGCGCCCTGCGGGCAAAATCGTGAGATTGCCAATATCGGTTTTAATCAACACTTCTCCAACATCGACTCCATCAAGGATACAATCGGTAAGACCCATCTCTGCTTGCATGCCCAAATATTTAAGAACAGAGGGGGAGCGGATATCTGCTTCTACCAGCAAGACGGTGTGATCATATTCCTGCGCCAAGGTGATGGCCAGATTCAGCGAGGTCAGCGTTTTCCCCTCTCCACCTACCGCACTGGTTACCATCAATGAATTTTCAAAACGCCCCAGTTGACTCAGCTTTACCAGGGATGATTTGAGTTTGCGATATTGTTCCGAGGCGCCATTTCCCGCACTATGCGCGGCAACCAGAAAGGGGTTGTCCGCTCCATGAATTGGCACCTTTGGCTGTAGAACTGGCATTGCTGTTCTTGGGCTGAGGGCCGCCGTGCGCGCCCCCAGATCATCCTCCCTTGCCCCAACTTCTGGCTCTACTTCAGACCTTTTACCAGAATCTGCTGCCTTGCGTTTTTGCGCCGCAATTTCGAGCGCCTTATCAATTCGACTCATTGATTATCCTTCTTTGATGGCCCTATATATCCTTGAATAGATTTTGCACTTAAAAAATGCAATAGCGCTCAAGATATCTGCATAATCCTATCTAGAACTTACGTGCCAACAGCATAAAATACTGTTATATGGAGAGGAGTTGCGGTCATATCGGCAAAGTTGCAACCAGTCGATCCAGAACAGACAATCGGAGAAAATCATGTAGCAGAATTAGTAATATCAACCCCAGGCACAGGCCTGAATACGCGTAAACTAGCCTGTCCCATTTTTTTAGTTTTGAAGTATCATCTTCGCTGAACATAAGAGGAATCTCGGCAAGAACCGTTATCCCTTTGCTCCGCAGAACATCCGCATTACGCACGGTATCATCTAACTGTTCCCGCACCACAACAGCCCCTATCGCAGCCCCAATACCAACTAAAATTCCAAAAAACATTTTTTTCAGGCGTTTGGTTCCCACTGGAATGGTGGGCAAGATTGCGGGGTCAACAATTCTGAAGGTTGTTGCTTTATCAGCCACTTCCATCTGTTTTGAGACCTCGGCCATCCCTACGCGCTGCTGCAAAGTCTCGTATACATTTTTCACCATGCTCCGCTCGCGCTCCATTTCGGCAAGAACTTTTTTATCCTGCGGGAACTTCTCCAACATTTCCTTGTTGGTGAAAACTTGTGCGTTCAACTCCTGTTCGCGTGCTTTTAAGGCATTAAGATCAGACTGAGCGGTATTCATGCGCATTTTAAGGTCGACAAAAATTGGATCTTCGACAGGATTAAATACCCCGGGCACAGGCTCAACTGGTGGGGATAAATTAAGCGCGAGGCTCTTCTCCAACTCTTCAATCTGATGCCGTAACCTGACTACGCCCGGGTAAGAATCGTTGTACATAAACAATAATGCATCAAGTTGAGCCTGCAGAGTTTCCATCCGCATTTCGTCTCTTGAACCGCCAAACATGTCAAACCCGCCAAGGCCTGCACCCCTAGTGGAGGCCGCATCCTGCATGGAAGCCAACTGCTCACGGATAGTCTTTGCCGTCGCCATGAGCTCATTCTTTTTCCCCTGCAAAGAGCGTATTTCCTCTTCTAGCTTATCAACGAACTCAACAATTGAGGCTTCGGTTACACTGGAAAAAATCCCGGTTTTCTTACGATAGTTATAGATTTCGTCTTCAACTTTATTAAGTTTCTGCTTATAAAACCCCACTTGCTCTGAAAGAAATCGGTCGGCTCCAAACGACTCTTCACGTTTAGAGGAAATATTTTCTTCGACATAGGTATTCACAAGGGTGTTGATATAATCTCTGGCAAATCCTGGATCTGAATTGACCAGAGAGACAAAAAACAGGTCATTACCCTTCATGTTGATCTTGGTGGTTTCTTGGCACTGCCGGATGAGCCCTTCAAATGCTGCAGGGGTACGCGTTTTTTCATCCATATCCATCTTTTTGAGAACCCTAGAGATAATATCTCGGCTCAGCATATGGTAGCGTAGAACACGGATACGATCATTCATGGAGGGTGTTACGGTAAGCCCCTGCAAAAGGCTATTCACTACGTTTTTCTCTATAAATACAGTACTTTTTGCCTCATATTTTTTAGGAGAAAAGAGGCTGCCAACCATAATTGCGAGACTTAGGGTAACGGTGATAAGCAAAAACAGATAGCGCCTGTTATAGAGTATCTGCAGATAAATTTTTACCTGCGCATAGTATGAATTCATAAGTCCTCGTCCAGTTTTCGCGTGTGCCTATAGTTGCTCATGAACCTAAAACATCCCTTCGCGGACTAGCACATAGTCTCCACGCTGCATCGGAATATTTTCACTGAGCACTCCATCCTTCATAAGACTATCCATATTAAGCTTTATACGTGTGCGCTCTCCCTCCTGTTTACGCAGAATTAAGACGGCACTTGTCTTGGCAAACTTAGTAAATCCGCCTGATTCCAGAATTACATCCAAAATGCTCAGACCATCCCGAAATACAATGGCCTGCGGGTTAACTACTGCCCCAACGACATAGACTTTGTTCAACTCGTTAGTGGGGAGAAAAAGAATGTCCTCGGGTTTCAGGGCGATATCAGCGCTAAGGTTTCCACGGCTAAACAAGTCGTACATATCCACGTCGAGCTTTTCATCGCTACGCATCACAAAGGCGAGTTGCAAGTCAGAATTTGCTATCCCTTCAAGGCCGCATAATAACTTGAACAGCGATGTACTTCCGCTCATATAGCGCACCTGAGCTGGAATTCCTCCTCCGGAAATATAGACGCGGTTATTGGTTACCTTGTCTACAGTTACCGTAACGATCGGACTCTTGACATAATCAGCCAACACTAGAGTTAATTTTTGCCCAAGCTGCGTCGGAGTCATCTTAGCGGCGGAAACATCCCCCACAGCCGGCAGGGTAATTTTCCCGTCTGGCCTGACTATTGTGCCCACACTTAGTTCCGGTGTCCCCCAGACGGAAATACTCAAACCATCCCCCGCACCGATCACATAATCACCCGCCTGCGCAACTGGTGCGAGCAGGGCAACAATCCAAACAACTCCAAGAAAAATGTTTTTCATTTCATCTACCTCCGCGTCCCAGAAGCACAACCTTAATTGTCTCTAGCACTATGAGAATATCCAATATCAATGAGTAGTTTTTTAGGTAATAAAGGTCGTAACGTAACTTTTCTTTGGCGTCCTCCTCGGAAGCTCCATAGGGATACAGAACCTGCGCCCACCCTGTTATTCCTGGTTTTATCGTGTGGCGCGCGAAATAGTAGGGAATCTTGGTGGATAAATCCTCAACAAACTCAGGGCGTTCAGGACGCGGTCCGACAAAGCTCATCTCTCCCATAAATACGTTGCAAAGCTGAGGCAATTCGTCGATTCGACTTTTCCTTAGAAATGCCCCTATCTTTGTAATCCTGGGATCATTTTCTGCAGCCCAGACAGCCCCTGTCGCTTTTTCTGCATCTGCATTCATAGTGCGGAACTTGTACAAAGAGAATAGCTTCACCCCCTCCGCAACACGG
>JAQUDG010000104.1 GCA_028685815.1 Desulfuromonas sp. | reverse complement strand
TCGTCAGCGCCGTGCTGATGGAGATATCGGAAGAGTGGGAAACTGGCCGAGTTTACTTGACTTTTTAAGGATCAACAATCGCTCCAAAGAGAAGTTTTGAATTTACAGAACAGTTGTTGCTTTATCACAATTTCCGCAGCCTAATTGCAGTATCAAGTTTGCAAAAAACATCAATATTATCAGCATTACTTATTAACACCTATGACAAATTCGGTTTAAAAACAAAAAGGGTCAGCCCGCCTAAACACCATGCCTGTATTGAATGACAACAGATGTGTTCTGTGCTGAAGAAAATGAAGAACTCAGCGCTACACTGCCAAACTAGCAATATTTATTCCTGCTCTTGGATATGATATATATTGCGCCGTTGAGTGACCATCAAGTACGCGGGCGTATGCAATGAGAAGGGAGATAAACAGATGGAGAAAACCTATATAGTCGTGGTTCAGTGCCACCTAGTACATCAGCGCTGCAGCGGGTTTCACTGCGAGAAGGCGTTTCACGACCGCACCGGTGGCTTTGCGCGCTATGCTTCTGAGAATGTTTCCGAAAAAGGCACCGAAAAGGATTTTGAGAGTGGCACCGACCGACCGCTGCGCTTTCTCTCCCTGACCTGCGGTGGTTGTTGTGGGCGCGCCCTATTACGCAAGCTCTCTCACTTATGCAAGCTAGCTTGCAGGCGCGACGGAATCAAAAAAGAACAAATCGCGGTGCATTTTGCTTCCTGCATCAGCAAGGACAACTATCACGCCCCGCCCTGCCCTCATCTGGGCTATCTCAAAACCCTGGTGGAACGCCTGAAACTCGACTGGGTTGAAGATAGCTGGATCAGCCGTACCGCCGAAACACGGCGTCAACAGGGGGTTTACACCTCCAACACCGGCACTGATGCGGTGGTGATCAGCAGCCCACCGAGAGCCTGAATTTTGGCGTGTGCGTTGTATACAGGGAGACTCTGACATGAAGCAGAACGTGGACTTAATCCACTTACAGCAATTACTGGGCGAACCTGGCCATCTGTGCACCTTGAGTACGGTGGCAGCGGACGGCACCCCTAACAGCGCAGTGTTCGGCTCGGTCCGCCTACGGGACAACCAAGTTATCCTGGGGTTGGGCGAGAACCAGACCCTGCATAATCTGCGCCACAATCCTCTTGCCATGCTGATGGTGGTGCTGCCGGGCGAGTCTGTGCTTAAATTTCGCGGGATGCGGGTGTACTTAAAATGCTGTGGGATTGAAACCAGCGGCCTGCTGTTGGATGAAATCAAAGCAGAGGCGCAGGTTATGGCGGGCAGGGCGGCAGCCAGAATGCTCAAATCGGCACTGAGATTTGAGATCACTGCCAGCCGCCCCTTGTTGGATATGGGTTCTAGTTAGGCGCGACCAGCTCTGAGCCCACAACCTTAATCAGTCGGTCATTGAGGGCACGACAGCAAAAACTCCAGTCGCGGCTGGAACCAACGCCGTCAGTAGCTGAAGTCAATATCTGCCCAGTCTCGTCAGTAATATCGTAGGAGATATTCAAGCTCGTGGCCCCAGCACCCATCCCCACGATAATCCGCGCTGCCTTGCTCCCCGGTCTGTAGTGCTCAATTTTAACTGCTAGCAGACTCTGCCCCCGCCCTAAAACAAAGTCACTGCGCTGCCTCAAACTCTCCGCCTCGTACCCCAGGCGTTTCAGACGTAAAACTAGATCCTTACGCATGAAGTCTGCCACCTGCTGCCGCTGAAACAACTCAGCGTTGTCCATATCCGTGGCTAGGCCGGGATCAACCACCACCGCAAGCGGTTCTCCACCTCCACGGGTGACCGCATTTCCGTGATGCCCACATCCAACTGCTAATAAAGTCAACAATATCAATATGACTCTGGACATATATTCCCCCATTTAAGTCGTGCGCCAGCCTACGCACTTATCTGCTCCAAGAAAAATTTCGCTTAAAATACCCCACGCCTACACAAAAACAAATATAAACAATCCCCTTGCGCTGTTCTTTTGACAACCCGTGCGGAAAGAAGTAAAGTCGCTGCCGTAAAAGCGGGCAATCTGTAGCGCCCCAACTTACTGATGCGCACTAATTCACCAAGCAGTATTACGCCCCACTTAAGCGAACATAGCGCGCTCACCTCCCGTTAAACCTTCGAGGTGCTCATCTGTCCATGCGTATTCTTTTAATCAATCCACCCAATTGCGGCAAGAGTATCCCCGAAGAACGCTTTGGCATTGATTCGCTCAAACAAATCTTTCGTGGTGAGCCACTGGCACTGCAGACTTTGGCCGGTAATCTGCCCGGACATGAAGTGCGCATCGTGGACCTGAAAGCCGCGCCAGACTCCCTAGATGCGACCTTGAACACCTTCACTCCGGAACTGGTGGGTTTCACCTCCATGACCTGCGAGGTGAATACGGTCTTGGCTGTGGCGAGGCAGATACGCAGTCACTGTGATGCCCCCATTGTGGTCGGCGGGTGTCACGCTTCTTGCGCACCCGAAGATTTTAACCAGCCCGCCATTGACTGGATCGTTATCGGTCAGGGCAGTGTGTCTTTCCGCGAACTGGTAGAGGCGCTGGAGCGTGGTGAAGAGCCGCGCATAGCTGGGATCGCCGCCACCAACCCCGGCACCAAGCTGTGCTGGCAGGTGCGCACCTACACCAGTGCCGATGCCGGTGGCGCGAGTGCTCCACGCTATGATCTGGTGGAGCAATATCGCACTGAATACTATTTGGCCTCGTTGGGGATTCAGATGGGGCTAGTATCCAGCGCCATCGGCTGCCCGTACACGTGTAATTTCTGCTGCATCCCCCCGCTCAGCGGAGGGAAATATCTACCGCGTTCCATTCCCGCCGTTATCGCCGATATCCGCACCCTGGAAAGCACCCCGGTTATCCGCCTGGTGGACGCCAACAGCTTCGGCAACCCAAAACTAGCACTGGAACTGGCCGAGGCCCTGGGCGTCAGTGGGGTTAAGCGCCAGTATTTCGCCGATGTGCGTTCAGATACGGTGGTACGACATCCGGAACTGCTACAGCGCTGGAAGGAAGTGGGGCTGCGCGCGGTGGTTGTTGGGTTTGAGGCAATTGACACTCAAACCCTTGTCGGCATGAACAAGAACAATAGCGCGGATCTAAACCGCGCCGCTATACAGATCCTACACAACCTCGGAATCACCATCGTAGGCGATTTCATCATTAATCCAAATTATACCGAGGCGCAGTTCGATCTACTAGGCGATTTTGCGCGCGAACAACGCATTGATCTCCCTATGTATTCCGTGCTGACTCCGTTGCCGGGGACAGAACTACATCGCCAGCTCCACCCTCAAATCCGCATTCATGACCTGGACTACTACACCCTGACCAACGCCGTACTCCCAACCAATCTGGAAGAAGAGCTCTTCTACCAGCGCTACGCCGCATTGCTCAGGGAAGGGCACCGCACCGCAAAGGTATAGAAATTCATGGCCGTATATATCACTGAATTGGCAAGTTTTTTGCCCAATGCTCCGGTAAGCAACAGCGAAATGGAGGCCCTGTTGGGCAAAGTACATCAGCTGCCCTCGCGCACCCGCCGCATCATTCTGCGCAACAACCGCATCAAGACCCGTTACTACGCCATCGACCCCGCCACAGGTGTGCAAACCCACACCAACGCGCAACTGACTGCAGCTGCAATTCGGGCCTTGGATGCGCACAGCGGATTTGATCCTGAAAGCATCGAATGCCTATGTTGCGGCACCTCCACTCCAGATCAGATTCTCCCCGGCCACGCCCCCATGGTGCACGGAGAATTGGGAGGGAGCGCATGCGAAGCATTCAGCGCTGCCGGAATCTGCGCCGCCGGGATGAGCGCGATGAAATTCGCGTGGCTCAATGTCGCCAGCGGCCAGAGCCGCACCGCCATAGCCACCGGTTCAGAATTGGCTTCAACCTTCCTGCGCGCGGGTCTGTGCGAAACGGTTTCCGGCGCAAAGGTAGCTGCGCTGGAGAAACAACCAGCGCTATCCTTTGACGCCGATTTTTTACGCTGGATGCTCTCTGACGGTGCCGGAGCTGCGCGCCTGAGTGACACTCCGAACCCTGATGGATTGTCGCTGCGGATAGAGTGGATAGACCTGCTCTCATTTGCACATGAGCTCGAAACGTGCATGTACGCCGGTGCCAACAAACAAGCAGATGGAACCCTGCAAGGCTGGCGTGAATTCGACTCCCTGCAAACCGCTGTCGACAACGGCTGTTTTATGCTCAAGCAGGATGTGAAGCTGCTCAACAAGGAGATCGTCACCACCGCAGTAGAACGCACCTTGCCACTGCTCATGGAAAAGCACGCCCTCGCGGCGGATGAAATTGACTGGTTCCTGCCCCACTATTCTTCCGATTACTTCCGCAACGATCTGTACCAACATATGCGGGATATCGGCTTTGAAATTCCGTTCGAGCGCTGGTTCACCAACCTAGCGCACAAGGGCAACACCGGGTCTGCTTCCATCTACATTATTCTGGAGGAACTATTTCACTCCGGACGCATAAAAAAAGGGGAGAAACTTTTATGTTTCATCCCCGAGAGTGGACGCTTCACTATGTGCTACATGCTGTTGACGGCCGTATAAAATCCCCGTTTTCAGGTAGCGTAGCCTTAACGGCACGGGCTTAGTCACACTTTAACTTTTAGTTATGTACTCCGCCAAAGTCTGCACCGACTGCAGCACTTCACGGCTGCTATCTTCGCCACCGATGCGTACTCCATAGGCTTTCTGCACCGCAACCACCACCTCCACCGCGTCCAGCGAATCTAGATCAAGGGGCGATTCTGGCCCGATAAGGGGTGCATCACTTGGAAAATCCGCTGGTGCGTCGGGGATGTTACATGTCTCGATGATAAGTTTCTTCAGTTGTTGTTCCAAATCCTGCGTATCCATTCGTTCCTATCCTTTTCCAGATTAACTTCCCTGCTTAACCCCCGTGACGACTGTGATACTTAAACGCCCCCAGAGCAATCAGCGCTGTAACCCCAAAAAATCCCAACAACGCCGCGATGTTTCCGCCGATATCGCGCAACCCTCCGCCGCGCACGAACAGTTCCACAAAACCGTTTAATCCCCAGGCCAAGGGGGAAATACTGCTCAGCACCTGCATGGCTTCGGGCATCATGTATACTGGCACCATCACCCCACCGAGCGCTGCGCCGATGACAACCGATACTGCCCCAAACATAGAGGCCTGCTCGTAGCTGCGCGCCAACGTACCAAGCATGAGGCCGTAACCGCATGCCGCCAGCGCCGCACAAAAAACCAGGACTGCAACCGCCAGCGGATGTGCCCCCACCTCTAACACTGGAGTACCAAACCACGGCAGCACATAGCGCCCAGCTAGCAGCATCAAGCCGAACTGCAATAAACACACACTCACATAAGCGCTCAGCTTTCCTGCGAGCAGCACCCGATACGGAACCGGCAGGATCAAAAGACGCCGCAAGGTGCCCTCCTGGCGTTCGCGCAACAATGCACCCGCCAAAGGTACCGCAATAAAAAACATCCCGAACAGGGCCCAAGCTGGGATATTTTGCTGCACCGCATCGGGGCGCAACGCCCGGGCTGGATCGCCAGCCGCCTTGGCTTCGGTGCGCAGCAAATGCGTGGGTGCCTGCTCCGATGCAGCATCTGGTGAATGGGCCCCGCCAAAGTTCTGCGTACTCAGCGCTTGCTGTAGCAACTTCCCTTTTTGCGCGGTCTCCAGTCCAAGCAAGGCGTATTGGAGCGAACTGGTAACTGCCGTGCGAAACACCCCCTGCACTGCCGGATCAAACAACAGCTGGATCTGGGCTTCAACCGCAACGCTGTCCGCCGGAACGGAACCAAAACCAAACAGCGCCCCCACCTGCCGGCGCATATCCCGCTCGAACTGCGCACTGATTCCCGACGGCAACACAATGGCGAACTGATAGGTACCACTCGCAACCAGCGCCTGCGCTGTTTCCGCACTAAGGATGTTGCCCGCATGGGAAGTCAGCAGCTGTAGCCCCGGGCTCGCTTCCATAACTTCGAGCACCTGCCACCCCAGTTCGCCCTGATCTTCATCCACGAACAGCACCTCAATCCGGCTCTGCCCCGTGGCTTGAAGCACGTTGTTCTGCACCAGAGATACGACCAACACCAGCACCAACGGCATCAGAAATAGCACTAGCAGCCCGACACGGTCGCGCCACAGCAGGAGCAGGTCTTTTTTAAAGGTGGCAAGTAGCTTCAGCATCTGTTCAATCCCGCAAGCTGCGCCCGGTCAGGTGCAGAAACAACTCCTGCAAGTCGGAACATCCTTGCGCGGCCATCAGGATTTCAGGTTCTCCCTGCGCGATCACCTGTCCTTGATCCATAATAGCTATGCGCGCACACAGTTGTTGCGCCTCTTCCATATAGTGGGTGGTGTAGATCATGGTCATCCCCGCGCGCTGAAGCTCCTGCAGGTTTGACAGAATAAGATGGCGTGATTGCGCGTCGATACCGACCGTGGGTTCATCCAGAAAGAGTAACTCAGGGCGATGCACAATGCCTGCCGCCAGATTTGCGCGCCGCTTGATGCCACCGGAACAGGTTTGAACCCGCCGCCACGCGTGTTGCTCTAATCCGGTCATGACTAAACATTCGTCTACCCGTTGGCGCAGATCGTTACCCTTCAGGCCATACAAGGTACCAAAATAGCTAAGATTCTCACGCACACTCAAACTCGGGTACAACGCGATATCCTGTGGCACCAGCCCGATAAGAGGACGTACCTTGTTCTTTTGGGTGCGCAGATTCAACGCACAAATCTCCACCTCTCCGGTATCCGCTGTCAGCAGGGTGCACATCACTCCGATAGCGGTGCTCTTCCCCGCTCCATTGGGGCCGAGCAGGCCAAATATTTCCCCCTGCTCTACGCTAAGGCTGAGCCCGGCCAATGCAGGCTTGGAGGCGCCGGGATAACGTAGGGTGAGATCGCGCGCCCGCAGCATGGGTTGCATGGGAGCCTTGGCGGGGTCACGGTTAGCGGGGTCACTGATGGCCGCTCTCACTTCTTTACCACGTGGAGCAGCTCACGAAACAGCTTCTCTTCGCGGAGGGAACATTCACGCATCAGCTCTGCCAACGCGGGAAAGGTGTTATCTGTGCTGTTGCGCCCTTTACAGCGCCGCGCTCCGAGCAGGGCAATACGTCGCCACATATCCCCAATTTGGGTCATCTCCTGCGCCAAAATTTCAAGGCGGGGCAGTTCTAGCACCGCTGCCGCTTCTTGCAAAAATGCAGCGTAAATGAAACGAAAGCCGCCACCGCCGGTGCCGATCTCCTCCTGCATACGTATAAGGTGCCCCAGGTGAATAATGCTCTGCTTGTCGCCGAATTTATCCGGCCAATATTGGAGATGCCTGGCCAGCATCCGCATCCCGCGCACCCCTATCAAAGGGATCGGTACCTTCACCATACGGGTAGCGACCTCCTTTATCCCGGCGCGTATCGCGGCAGCGAGCGGAATTTCACCCGGCACTTGACCGATGGAATACATGCGCCCCTTGGGTGCCAAGGCCCCCTTAGCGTAGCGCGCCCGCTCCAAAACAGCACTGGAGCAGCGTACCGGCTTTTCTATAATGGGATCGCTTATGAGATATTCATCCCCTTCGCGTCCATACACTACAAGGTTGTGAGCGTTAAAGTGAAAGCGCAGCGCCGCCGGAAAGTACGGCAACCAATACACCCCAGACTGCAGACCTACAGGAATCCCCGCCGCGATGGAAGCATCGAGGGCATCCATACCGCGCTGCGGGTCACGGAACTGGCGACTGGTGACCGGCACTCCAAGGCGAGACGCACATTTTTTAAAGATGGAGCCCGGTGCGCCGCGAAAGGTGATCAAGGGGAGGTGGTTAATCTTGATAAAGGGGAAATAGCCGAAAAACAGCCCGCCCCCGATACCGAAGGCCATAGCCTCAGATATCGAATATCCGTTATGCTTTAACAGATTGGCGGTGACCCCACTTTCACAGTGGGCAGACTGGCGGTGGATGAATTCAATAGTCACAGATATTCGTCCTTGTTGATACCATCGAGCGGCGACCCAAGCGGCAGCTCAACCGGCAACTCGACCTGCGGCGGAAGGGTATCGAGGAACTCCGCCGGAATCTGAAACACTGCGGCGTAGCGTGCGCGCAACTCTGGCTTTAGACCTGCATAAGGTATGGGCTTCAGATGGCGTTTTACCCGCCAACGCGACAGCCCGACATAGCGCGCCAGCAACCCAACACTCATCTGGTTGCGCGCCATATGGTAGAGCAGCGGACTGGCGCTGCCGCTATCAATCTGCTCCAGCGCACGTTTAATCTGCGCACCGATTGCCTCCCACGCCTGCACATTAACCAGGTTGGACGCTTCCCACCCAGCGCTGGGCACCAGCACATAACTACCGTCTTCATCGACGGCATAGGCAATCTCATGCCATTGCTCCAGAATGGCGGCATCCTGCGGTACTTCATCGTGGCGCATTATTGCTCCAAACTTCTATAATATGAATGGGCGAAAACACTCAAAATAGCCGTCCGCATTGCAGAATTGCGCCGTTAATTCCACGATTGTCGTGATGCAGGCCACCGTTAGAAACATGCCACGCACGCAACGCCGTATACCAGCGCGTCCCGTGCCGGGTATGCCACTCTGCCCCAATGCCCACTTGAGGATTAAAGTTAAGGCGCAATCCCTGATCTTTCACCTGAAAATCGGTATATATCAGACCTATTCCGCCCTCTACATACGGATGGAATGGGCCATGTGCAAGTCCGCGCACATAATATTGCGCGAAAATATTCCCCGATGCCAGCAGGCGCGGCCTAGAATGATCAGTGCCACCGATACTGCCCTCGAACTTGAAGCGCAACGCTTCCGGCGCTGCATGCGCCATGATCTGTTCATAGTCGTACACCGCCACGGCATGCACAAGGGCAAACCCGATAGTGGGGGATGGATCGTAGCTCGAACCCACACTAACTCCCAGCCCCAGATGCAGCGGCTCCTTAAGGTCGAAGGCAAACCCAGGCTGGGCACACCACCCGCCCAACATCCACAGCACCGCGAGCACTACGCAACCACGTCTAATCAGAGACCAATGCACAGGAACCTCCTAGCGTTGCAGCTGAATCACGCTGTATTCCCCCCCTACGCCGAAATCAACACACGCAAGAGTGTTCACAGGGGCCACTGTATCCACCACACTCCAAGGAATATTCGCGCTGGGAGCAACACCCGGGGAAGGGGACAGCTCCCCACCTTGGAGGGCAAGGGCAGCAACGGCGACATCAAAACCAGACGCCACCGGTGAGGCCCCGTAGAGTGGGGTATAACACGCCACGGAAGTATGTACCGGAATATGCTCCTGATACATTGCCAGCGTAGGGGGATGGCCTTCACAGCCAAGAATCAGCGGTGTATCTGGCGCAAGTTG